>WLNS01000005.1 GCA_009699665.1 Actinomycetota bacterium | reverse complement strand
GCAGCACGTTTGCCATCGGCGGCGCACCCCTACGAGGTGACGACCTCCACAGAGCCCGTCTCCGACGTCGGCATCGCCGCCGCGAGTCGGTTGGCCTCCTCGATGAGTGTGGCGACAATCTCTGACTCCGGCACCGTCTTGATAACCTCGCCCTTGACGAAAATTTGTCCCTTACCGTTTCCGGAGGCGACGCCGAGGTCTGCTTCACGCGCTTCGCCCGGTCCGTTGACCACGCAACCCATCACGGCAACGCGAAGCGGAACCGTCATGCCTTGAAGCCCCTCGGTCACCTGTTCGGCCAGCGTGTAGACATCGACCTGGGCGCGTCCGCAACTGGGGCACGAGACAATTTCGAGTTTTCGTTCGCGAAGATTGAGTGACTGCAGTATCTGCAAGCCCACCTTGACTTCTTCTACGGGGGGAGCCGAGAGCGAGACCCGAATCGTGTCGCCGATGCCTTCGCCCAACAGAATGCCGAACGCCGTGGCAGATTTGATCGTGCCTTGGAAGGCGGGACCGGCCTCGGTCACGCCCAGGTGCAGGGGCCAGTCACCTCGCTCGGCAAGAAGGCGATAGGCCTTGACCATGATGACCGGATCGTTGTGCTTGACCGAAATCTTGAAGTCGTGAAAATCGTGCTCTTCGAAAAGACTGGCCTCCCAGACGGCGCTCTCGACCAGGGCCTCGGGAGTCGCCTTGCCGTATTTTTCTAGAAGTCGCGGATCGAGAGATCCCGCATTCACACCAATGCGGATGCTCACCCCGGCGGCAGCTGCACGCTTTGAGATCTCGGCAATCTGGTCGTCGAACTTGCGAATGTTTCCGGGGTTGACCCGCACAGCCGCACAGCCCGCGTCGATTGCGGCAAAAACATAGTTGGGCTGAAAGTGAATGTCAGCGATGACGGGAATCTGAGACTTCTTCGCGATGATCGGCAACGTTTCAGCATCGTCACGAGTCGGAACGGCCACCCGCACGATGTCACATCCCGAAGCCGTCAACTCAGCGATCTGCTGGAGCGTCGCGTTAATGTCGGTGGTCGGGGTTGTCGTCATCGACTGAACACTGACCGGGGCATCACCCCCGACAAGAACCTTTCCCACTTTAATTTGACGCGAGACGCGTCGTGGAGCGAGCACTTCAGGCTTCGCGGGCATTCCTAAATTTACGGCAGGCACGCTTTCAGCCTACGGCGTTCCGCGCACTGTCGACATCATCCTCGACTGGGTTTTGCGGACAGCGTGGAGTTCTCGAAAGTGAGCTAGAAAATACTGACCGGCTTCACGATGTCGGCGTAGATCAACAGCGCGCTCATGGCAATCATCACAACCACGACAACGAACGTGACCGGCATCAGTCGGGCAATGTCAACGGGGCCGGGATCCGGGCGATTGCGCAGTCGCGACCACCCTTTACGGATGAGCTCCCACAGGGCGCCCGCGATGTGACCGCCGTCGAGGGGCAGGAGCGGAAGCATGTTGAACACGAAGAGAGCGATGTTGAGCGAGGCCAAGATGCCCAGGAGAGAAGCAATCTTTCCGTCTGTCGTGACCTGTGAGGATTCCGCAATGTCGCCGGCGACGCGTCCGACTCCCACAACGGAGATCGGGCCATCGAGCTGGCGGGGTGCGTCACCGAAGGCCGCTTGGCCCACCTCAACGAGACGCTGGGGCAACGTGGCTATCATGTTGGCCGTTCCCGTGATGGTGCTGCCCATTAGTGGAAAAGCGGCTGTAATGGGCTGGGGCGCGAGGCGCGTGCCGGGTGAAATACCGACGTACCCGACCTGCTCCGTGAGCGGCTGACCGGTGCTGTCACGAACCGGTTGTCCTGAGCTGTCAAAAACCGTGCGTTCCGCCTCTATGGGAGTGACCGAAATATCTTGTATTTGGCCATTCCTGACCACCGTGAAAGTCAACGTCTGGGCGGCGGCCGGGCGAATTAACGCGCTGACGTCGTCCCACGACGTAACCACCTTGCCATTTATGGCCGTCACCTCATCACCAACCGTGAGGCCGGCGAGCGCGCCCGGGGAATCGGCCACGGCACACGACGCGTTGGCGGGAGTGCACTCAGCGACAGCACTCAGCTTCGTTGTGGACTGAGGCATGCCGAAGGTCATCACGATGATGGCAAAGAGAACGAACGCGAGAACCAGGTTCATGAACGGGCCACCGAACATGATGATGATGCGTTTCCAGACGGGCAGGCGGTAAAACAACCGAGATTGATCGACATTTTCGGCGGTCTCAGCGCTCGCGTCGCGGGCGTCTTGCACCATCTTGCCGAAGAAGTTTCGTGACGCGCTCGACCTCGACTTCGTGCCGGGTGGGAACATGCCGGCCATAGAAATGTAGCCGCCCAGGGGAAGAGCTTTGAGCCCGTATTCGGTTTCGCCCCATGTGCGTTTGAAAAGCGTGGGACCGAAGCCGATCATGTACTTGCCGACCTTAACCTTGAAGATCTTGGCCGGAATCAAGTGACCCAGTTCGTGCAAACCAATCGACAACGAGAGCCCGATCAAGAAGATGAGCACACCGAGGAGGAAGGGAAAGATATCCACCCGCCGAGACTACGCCGAATGTCTGACAGTTTCCCGCACAGCATCCGACGTTTTCGATACGGTGTCAGGGTGCCCGGAAAGCCGTCAGAGGTCGAAAAGCAGGAACCCGGGAGAGTGGAAAACGGACACCAGGCCGGTAGCCGAGTCAGAGCAGGCTTGAAGGACGCGCCCCGTAAAGAGGCCCCCCTGATCCGGATCATCAAATCCGGAGGACGCATCCCGCTCAATCACGTAACAGCTTGAGGTGTCGGTGATTATCGACGAGTCGTCGGCATAGTCAACCAGGACGGAAGCCGGTTGGCCCACCGCTATCCCTTCGGGAGTCAACAGCGCGATCGGCCCCTGTGCGGGACCGCGGGCCCATACGTTAAAGGCGCGCAAGAGGGAGTCGGGTGCATCCCAACCTGGTCGCTCCGAAATGAGCACGAAATTCTCCCAGCGATACTCAGCCAAATACGTGCTCTGCTCGCGAGAACTCTGATCCGTGACAACCGGAGCGGATCCAAAAGCAGTTTCAAGATCGGCAACGACGAGTGCAGGGTCGTCGGTCAGTAAGTGCGCCCACATCACCTCGCCCGCGCTGTTTTTGAGAACAAGATTTGTCACCGAGACCTCGAGTGAAGCCGCCACGGGAGCGGGCGTAGGAGTCGAGGAGGCCGACGGTGAGATGCTGGTGCTGGGCGCCGCTGTGGGAGCTTGAGTGAGAATCCACGGTCGCCAGAACAGCAGTCCGGCAATGACAATCAACACCACAAGCGCGCCGACCAATAACCCAATAATCAGACCCCGACGCGACCTCGCCCGCTCGGGAGCCGGCTGGCTGCCTCCCGCTGGCGCCTCTTCGCCCATCTCGCTCATGGGAGGCAGGATACCGCCGAGTCTTAGTTTCTGGCAATGGCCTCGCGTGCGTGCGCTCTGGCCCACGCATCCGCATCGAACAAAACCTCACGTGACAGCTCGCCTTCGGGCGCCGAGTGCGCCTCGACAACGCGAGAAACAGTGTCGACGATGTCGGTGAAGCCGAGCCGACCGGCGTGGAAAGCCCGCACGGCCTCTTCGTTAGCCGCATTCATCACCGCCGGGAACGTGAGACCAGCCGAACCCACCGACTTAGCGAGCGCCACGGCAGGGAATGCGACCTCATCCAGAGGTTCGAACGTCCAGGTGTGCGCGTTGCTCCAGTCCACCGCCTCGGCCACGTGCGCCACGCGATGCGGCCAGTCGAGGCCCAGCGCGATGGGAAGCTTCATGTCGGGCGGCGAGGCCTGCGCCATCGTGGACCCGTCGACAAACTCCACCATGGAGTGGATGACGGACTGTGGATGCACGGTCACCGAAATGTCGGCGTAGTCGATGTCAAAAAGTAGGCTCGCCTCAATCACCTCGAGACCCTTGTTCATCAGTGTGGCCGAGTTGGTGGTGACCATAAGGCCCATGTCCCACGTGGGGTGCGCCAGAGCCTGCTGAGGAGTCACGTCGCCCAACTGGTCGCGGGAGCGCCCGCGGAACGGTCCGCCCGAGGCCGTCAGGATCAGACGACGAACCTCGGCGTGTGTGCCCGAGACGAGGCACTGTGCGATGGCCGAATGCTCGCTGTCCACGGGCACAATCTGCCCGGGCGATGCGGCGGCCATCACCAGTTTTCCGCCGATGATCAAGCTCTCTTTGTTGGCCAGCGCCAGGGTCATACCCCGTTCCAACGTGGCGAGAGTGGGACCCAGCCCCACGGCTCCCGTCATGCCGTTAAGAACGACATCGGCATCGACCGTGCGCACCAGCTGCTCGGCCTCATCGGCGCCGAGCGCGGTGTGCTCTACCGCAAACTTTTGCGCCTGCTCAACGAGGAGGTCACGGTTCGTTCCGGCGGCCAGACCAACCACTCGAAACCGTTCCGGGTTCGCCGCAATAACCTCAAGGGCCTGTGTTCCGATGGATCCCGTAGACCCCAAAATAATGACGCGACGCACGAAAGACATCCTCTCACCCCTCGGTAAACCGTTCGGCACTCCTAGAATTGCCTTATGACCACAATTGTTGAAAGCACGTCGTCTATTGCTCAAGAGCGTCGCGTTGTGACGGCCATTCCCGGCCCCCAATCTCAGGCCATGCACGCCCGCCGCGCCAAAGTCGTTCCGCCCGGGGTCGGCGCGGCCCTTCCCGTTTATATCGCCGAAGCACACGAGTCGATCGTGGTCGATATCGATGGAAATCAGTTCATTGACTTCGCTTCAGGAATCGGCGTTACCACGATTGGGCACACCGACGACGCGGTCGTGGCCGCCGTAGCCGAACAGGTGGCGCGCTTCACACACACGTGCTTCACGGTCACCCCCTATGAGGGATACGTGCGCGTGGCGGAACTCTTGGCCGAGCACACCCCGGGAAACCACGAAAAACGCACGATGCTATGCAATTCGGGAGCAGAGGCCATCGAAAACGCCGTCAAGATTGCCCGCAAGTTCACCGGTAAGAACGCCATTGGCGTGTTGGACCACGCCTACCACGGGCGCACCAACATGACGATGGCGATGAACTTCAAGAACAGTCCGTACGCCACCGGTTTCGGTTCGCTGGGCACCTCAGTCTTTCGGGCGCCGAGTTCTTACCCCTACCTCGACGGCCTCTCGGGTGAAGAGGCGGCCGAACGCACCATCTGGTATTTCGAGAAACAGGTGGGCGCCAGTGATCTGGCAGCCATATTTGCCGAGCCGATTCAGGGCGAGGGTGGTTTCATGGTTCCTGCCGACGGCTATCTGAACAGACTGCAGGACTGGTGCCACGAGAACAACGTCGTTTTCGTTGCCGACGAGGTGCAGTGCGGAATGGCGCGTTCGGGCGCCTACTTTGCCTCGGAGACCTTCTCTCTCGTGCCCGACCTCATCACGGTCGCCAAGGGAATTGCGGGCGGCATGCCCCTCGCCGGGGTTGTCGGGCGCGCAGACATCATGGACGCCACTCACCCCGGTGGCCTCGGCGGAACGTTTGGCGGAAATCCGGTCTCGTGTGCTGCGTCCATCGCCGTGTTTGAACAGATCGAGCGTCACAACCTCCTGGGCGAAGCCCAGCGGGTTGAAAAGACTCTCATGGCGGGATTACGAGCGATGCAGGAAAAGCACCCCATGATTGGCGAGGTGCGGGGCCGTGGCGCCATGATCGCGATTGAGCTGGTTGAGCCGGGCACAAAAAAGCCCGACGCGGCGGCCGTAAAGCACCTGGTTGACGAGGGCTTTCAGAACGGTCTGCTGCTGTTGAACGCGGGAACGAACTACAACGTGCTTCGCTTCTTGCCCAATGTGCGCATGTCGGATGACCTGATCGCCGATGCCCTTGGCGTGCTCGATGCGGCCTGCACCAGTTATCGCAAGTAACACCCATGCGCATCGGGGTTCCGTCTGAGATCAAGAACAACGAGTTCCGTGTTGCCATAACCCCGAGTGGTGTCGTTGACCTTGTTGCGCAGGGACACGATGTTTTGATCGAATCCGGTGCCGGCACCGGATCGGGATTGAGTGATGATTCTTACACGCGTGCCGGCGCACAGATTGTTTCATCGGCCGCCTCGGCCTGGAATGACGCCGAACTCGTGCTTAAGGTCAAAGAGCCCCAAGCCGTCGAATACCCTTTTCTACGCGACGACCTCGTTCTCTTCACCTTTCTGCATCTTGCCGCCGAAGCCGAGCTGACCGCGGCCCTGTTGCGTGCGGGCACAACCGCGATCGCCTACGAAACCGTGCAGGCGAGCAACGGGTCGCTGCCCCTTCTTGCCCCGATGAGTGAGGTTGCCGGTCGCCTCGCTCCGCTCGTGGGCGCAAACGTGATGATGTCACCGCACGGCGGCCCCGGGCTGCTTATCTCGGGTGTTCCCGGAACGCACGCGGCCAACGTGGTGGTTCTCGGCGGCGGTGTGGCCGGAACGAACGCCATTCAAATGGCTGTGGGTTTGGGTGCTCAGGTCACCGTGCTCGATACGAACCTGGCGCGCCTGGCGCAGCTTGACCTCGCGTTCCAGGGTCGCGTCAACACCATCGCCTCAAACAGGTACGAGATCGAGCGGGCCGTTATCGCAGCCGACCTGGTGATCGGAGCCGTTCTGATTCCCGGCGCGAAGGCCCCCAAGCTGGTCTCTAACAAACTCGTGGCAAAGATGCAATCGGGCAGCGTGCTCGTTGACATTGCGGTCGATCAGGGCGGTTGTTTTGAAGATACGCACCCCACTACCCACACCGACCCGACGTTTGCCGTTCACAAATCAATTTTTTATTGCGTCGCCAACATGCCGGGAGCTGTTCCACACACCTCCACCTACGCACTGACAAATGCCACATTGCCGTTCGTGCGCTCGCTGGCGAACAAGGGATGGCGTGATGCCCTGCGCGATGACGAGGTTTTGCGGGGAGGCCTGAATACCTGGACGGGGCAGCTTACGAACACTGCGGTCGGTGCTGCTCTCGACATATCGGCGATCGATGTCGCCGAGGCATTGGCCTAACCCTCACCGGCATTGACGCTGTCGTTGAGATCCGACCTGCCGGACTGACGAACCGTGCTCGGGGCACTCTGCTCGGGACAACGGCGTGCACGAAGCGTTTTCCCATTGATGTCAATGATGACCACGGTGTCGGGAGTCGGTGGGTGAATCCGCTCAACCGGAATGCCCAGCAGCCGGGCGTGGCGACGCCCCAGACCATCCCAGATCAACGGTTGAGTTCGCACGAGAAGCGCAAACCGCTCGTAGTCTGCGAGGGCCGTTTCGGGAGTGAAAACCTGTGAGTCGGCCAGGTTGCGCCAGAGCGACACGTCACCGGCCAGAACGACAACAGATTCGAGAGCGACCATATCGGTGATGCACAGAAGTTGTCGGTGTTCGGCTGTCGATGGGGTGACCTCATCACCCGGGTGACGAAACTGCACCTCGTCGTCGCCCCAGAACCCCCGCCCGGGAACCTGTGTGCGGGGTTCGGGCGACCGGGTCGAGACGAAATGCACCGTATCTGCCTGACCCGGAAAACGGGTCAATTGAATCGTCTCGCCCCCGTGTCGGCATACCCGAACCAGCGTGGCGTCCCGGATTGAGCTAGAAATCACGAGAGTCAACCCGCGCCCCGCACCGTCACGGGCAATGACCTCGAGCGCGTCGCACATGTCGTCTCGATAGTCATCGGGCAGGCCCGAGAGGAGCGCGTCGACGCCGTCGACCACGAGTAGTTCGGGATCGCCGGAGCGCTGTCGCACGGTCGCTGCCCGAGAGACCACCTCGTCCCAAGCCAACGCCGGTTCGGTCGAGACAAGGTGACACGCCCTCGGGGAGTCGCGAATGATCTGCATCAGCAGGGAAGTCTTACCCGACTGCGGGCCACCGAACACCCACAAACTGCCGTGTTCGGCCGGGTCGTACACGGCAGGTAACCACGCGGTTGTGCGGGCATCTTGACGCAGTCCCAACAGGATGGCGCCGTTCACAACCGAATGTCGTTTTCTCGCCGCCGCAATATCCGCGACGCTCAATCGCGCCGGGAGGGCCGGGAACCACAACGGCTCAGTTGCCTCACTTGATGGGCCGCGTGTTTCACTCTCGTTGAGCGCGGCCCGCTCGAGAGTCTCGTCGTCGACCATGAGCGGCGTGGCGAGCTCGATGATGCCCGAGCGCCGCCGCAGATGGATCTGTCGGTCTGGACCCGCGGCGAGAACCCTTTCGCCCAAGAGATAGTGGGCGTCGTCGTCACTCACGGGAGCCAGGCACATGCGTGTCTGAGCGTTGACGACAAGATCATCGCCGAAAGCCCCGGACGCGCGCTGTGACGCGACCATCAGATGAACGCCCAGTGCGCGTCCACGCGCGGCGATATCAGCCACGATGCCGCGCGCCTCGGGAATCTGCTCACACAGCGCACGATATTCATCAATGATGATGAGCAGGCGTGCCACACGTGAATCGGCCGACACCGCAGAAACATCCGTCTGCGCGCAGTGCCGCAGCAGATTCTCGCGGTGACGCATCTCGACCGTTATTCCGACGAAGGCACGTGCCACATCGTCGAGGTCGAGATCCGTACTCACGCCGCGGCAGTGCGGAAGCCCCTCGAGTCGCGTGAACCCGCCCCCACCCTTGAAGTCGATAATGGCAAACGTAAATTCCCGTGGCGTCGAGCTAGCCGCCATCGAAGCCACCAGTGCGACGAGTGTCTCTGTCTTTCCGCTCCCCGTCGCGCCAGACAGCAAAAAGTGCGGACCGTCTTCGATCAGAGAAATGCCCAGCGGTGCCGGCTCATCACCTGTCAACGCGCACCCAGCCACGCCGCGCACATCCGTCGATAAGCGTGTTTCTGGCGTTCTTGCCAACACGTCGACAAACGCTGGAGTGTGATTAACCCTCTGTTGCCGCCGTCCGAGAGCGCGATGAATCTGCACTTCCTGGGGGTGCGAGAGGTCATCCATCAGCACTCCGACGCGTTCGATAGTTCGTCCCCGGTCAATGAGATATGCCCACCCCGGAGATGCGTGATGGCCGTCTGTGCTCAAAATGATGTCGGCGGAGTCTGGCACGCGGCTCATCTGAGAGACCTGGGTGACCCGGCTCTCGGCGTCGGCAAAGCCGTGCCAGGCGAAAGTCAACCTCAGGCACCTGATCAGCCGTTGCGCATGAAGCGGCGAGCCCACCACACACAGCGAGACCGAAGCCGGAACGAGAACAGGGCGGCGTGCTTCGTCAAGACCGATGCGAATGTGCCCTGCGTGACGCGCCGCGGGAAGTACCAGTTCATCACCGGTGCTCAGCAGATCAGCCACGCTGGGATAGTCCCGACGAGCCTGTTCAGCTTCACGTGCCGCGCGAACGATTGCTTGGGAATCCTGTTCGGCCACGTCACGAACACGCGCCCGCTCCTGATCGCGGGCCTGAACACGCCGGACCCGCCAGGCATCGCCAAAAGATGCAACCATAGCGACAGGCCCCAGGGCAGCCATCAGCATCATTGCGGGAGACGATGTGACGAGCCACATCACCACCGCCATTGCGAGGGGAGTGACCAGCGACAGCAGCGGAAGTGAGGTCATGAAACGGGGACGGGGCACCCGGCGAGGTCACCATGTCTCGCGACATCGTGCAACCAACTATCCACACGACCGAGATGCTTGGCCGCAAAACGGGGGCCGGGACGCGGGCCGGCGTTGGTCGCTGGCGGCGACCGCTAGTCGATGATGAAGGACTGGTCGCCCATGCCCACCGAAGCTCCTCGAGGAAGAATAACGCGCTCGTGCGGAATGAGGCGCTCGGCAGCCACACCGGGAACACTGACCACCGTTCCGTTCGCACTCTCGAGATCGGTCACAACCAGACCGTCAGCAGTGACCTCGAGGGCGAGGTGCGACTTTGAGACCGTGCGGGACGCATCGTTGACCACGATGAGATGATCCCACCCATCGCCCGCTTCGGGGCTCGGCTTGCGCCCGATCAGTGCGCGACCCGTGATCTGAGCCCGCTCGCCCGTGCTAAACACCAAGCCATAACGAGCCTCGGCAGTTCTCTCCGGTTCTGTTGACGTCGGGATGGCCGCGAGCAGTGGCTCTGGCTCTGGCTCTGGCTCTGGCTCAGTTTTCGCGGGTACGACGAGAGACACAAGGTCTGTTATGTCCACCACAACCGTGGGCTCCGGCAAGTTTTCTTGTCGCGGGGGTACTGGCACGAGCACGGGTCGTTCGGGAACACTCGCGCCACACTCTCCGCAAAAAAATGCGCCGGGAGGCAGGCTCTCGCCGCAGATGTCGCAGGGTGACTCGTCGGCGCTCATGTATGTCATGTTACTCACCGGTCTCACGGCCGCGACGAGGCCGACGCACACGGTTTACAAAGGATCGAAGCGAGAGGCGACGGGCCCAACGCGCCCGACGGGTCAACCCAGACATGAGCTCTCTCTCTATTTCTGAAACCACCAGCCAGGCCGCCCGCGCATCGGCGGCCACCATGTCGTCCAGTGAGTACTCGGCACGGTCCATGACGAAAGCGAGCTGACCAGCCTGAGCGACGGGCACGGTTTGGACCATTTCGCGATTGGTGGTCGCTCGGCCAATCGGATAGTGAGCGTCGACGAGCACGTCGGCAACCTGCCGTTGGGCACCCATGATCCGAGCCCGGGGATGCGGTGCCGAAAGTCGCCGGCGGCGACGCCACAGTTTGGCCACGAGAATCGTCAGCGGTGGCACAAGAAGCACGACACCGACGAGGAACACCCAGCCGAGCACCTGCAGGATGACTGCGACAAGAATCCAGATCGGATCGGGTGCGTCGGTCTCGTTTGACTGATCCGATTGAGGAGCTTGCGCCGAACGCACCTGCGAAATATCGGCCGGGGGTGGTTCAACCACAGACTGCGGAGGCGACACCTTGTTGGGGTCTTCGGGCGGGGCATCGGGAATCGGACGATCTTCGGGAACGGGATCCAGGGCAACCCAGCCGCGCTCCGTGTTTACCTCGACCCATGCCGTGAGGTCGGAACCACGAATCTCTGGACTGCTTTCGGGCACGACAAAGCCCACAACAATGCGCGCCGGAAATCCCACCTGCTGCGCCAACAGTGTCGCGGCGACGGCGTATTGCTCCGCATCGCCAATCATGAGCTTGTCGGTCAGCAGCGCCGTGATGCGGTCGGCCGAGTGTCCACTGCGCGACGCCGGTTCGTCGGAACCCCCGTGGCTGATGTAACCCTTCTGTCGCAGGGCACCGAGAACGTCGACGAGACGAGCACCGGGCTCATCGGCAGACTGACTGTTCGCCGAGGCGAAGGCCTGAACTCCCGCCGGTTCGTCACTGACGACCGTTTTTGCCGAACCAGGCATCTCGCCGCGCAGGGTCTTCAGATTTGCCGCACGCACACCCGGACCGCTGACCCGGTAGCTCAGTCCCGATGTCAGCCCGTCGAGGTCCACTGCGGTGGAGGCATTGGGGCTGTAATAGAGAGACCCGAGACCCACGCCCTCGGACTGCATTCCGGTGAGATCGCCCTGCAGCGGCAGCCAGGGACCGGTGAGCTGATCGATGTTAATCACGGCGGACGTCACATCAACCCCGGCGGCCAACGCGTAGTCAGCTTGGCGGGTGAAATCGCCGTCGGGAGTCCACACGGTATAGGTGACACCGTCATAACGCGACAGCGTGGCGAGGGTCAACATGTCTCCGGCCGTGGCGTCCTGTGCGGTGAACATGGGCGTTTCGGAAAGGTCTCCCACGGCATAGGAGCGATATGCCGAAAGAGGGGACGGCAACGATTCTTGATCGAGAGTGGGAACGACCCGCGAACGCCACACGTCGGGTTGTGTGCTCAGGAGGCCGGTGACGAATCCCGAGACCCCGAGAACGGCGATGGTCAGTGCCAACGCAACCACTTTGCGCCATACCCCGCCGGGAGTTCCGAAAAGCATGGCCGCAAGGAGAACTGCGGTCAGCGCAACGCCCGCGGGCACGGAAAGGCGCGCATCGTCGGGCCCCAGCCAAATGGCAATGCACACAAGTGCCACTCCGGGCAGCAGGGCGAGCGCGCGAAAGCGCCGAACCCGGCCCAACACGACGGAGACGGCCGCGCCGACGAGTGACATCATAAAGACCGGAACGAGAAGTGCCCCGTAGTCACCCACGGGTGGGGTGATGGTAACAATCTGTTTCCATGCGGCGACAGCACCGATGAAAAGTTCTTGTTCACCCTGCAGAGTGGGCAGCGCGGAGAAGATTGACGAGTGTGGCACAGCAACCGGAACGCCCAGAAGGGCGAAAAGTCCGATGAGAAGAAGGGGGAGCGTCCACCAGGGCCATCGTCGAGCCGACACAAGCAGTGCCGCGAGAGAGCCGGCCAGACAGCCAACAGCCACGGCCACAATAAATCCCGGGCTCTGATAAATCGGCCAGAGGGGCATCAGGCCGAGGGCCACGGCGAGCACGCCAAAAACGGGCATTACGCACCTACTCGATGACGTGTCATGAGTTTGGTGAGGTCATCGAGTCGACCGAGCGTGCCCACCGACAGTCGTCCTGACGTGCGCAACGACGGAACGCCCTCGACCGAGCAACGCAGCGTGATGACCTCCACGCCGGCACCAAAGGGAAGGGACGCCTGTTCAATGTCAGACACCTGAGGTGTCGATCCCGTCACCACGAAAACGACCGAGACATCGGTTGCCAGTTGCGCGGCGTACGGCGTGAGGGCGGCAATCGGAAGGCTGGCCTCTGACCGCGTGACGCTGGCCACGTCGTCGAGCAGGCGCGGTGGCGACACCGACGAGAGGCGGGCAACCGTCTCACGCACCTGAAGGGCAGATGACCGTGGCCGCTGGACCTGATGCTGAAGGCTCGCGTGGGAAACGGCGAATGTCACGTCACGGCTGTCTCGCAGAGCGCGAACACCCAACGACGCAGCGGCCGACACGGCGAGCTCAAATTCGGCGTCGTCGACGTAAGCGCCACGGCGCGTGTCGAGCACGATGAGCATGCGCGATCGGCGTGTCTGCTCATACTGTCGAATCATGAAACGTCCAGTTTTGGCGCTTGACTTCCAGTGGATGTGTCGTCGATCGTCGCCGGCCACATACTCCCGCAACGCATGGAACGAGAGGTCAGAGTCTGTCAGGTCGCGCGTTGCTTCACCCTCGAGGTCACGCACAAATCCGGCACTGAGCGGGGGAAGCGTTGCCGTTGTCGGATGCACCACCACTTTTGCCGTTCCGTGCAGCGTAATCGAACGGCGGTAAAGACCGAAGGGATCACGACGAACGATTGACACGGGACCAATGGGGATGACCATTCGTCGCGGCGCATCGACCTCGAGCACCGTCTCGAAGGCGCCGCCCCCCGGAAGCCTGGCGGTTCGTCTGGTGACGAGGTCACTTCCCACGGGAATATCAACGTCGGTCGCGGATGTCGAAAACCGGCCCGGATTCGCGAGGGTGACACCCAGCGTGGCTCGCGTTCCCGGCAAAACGCGCACGACCGATGAGGCAAACGTGACCACAAGTGTTCCCCGTCGCCGCAAGATCGACAATCCGACAACGGCGACCAACCCGAGCGCCACCGCAATAATGAGGACCTCGCGCCACGAGAGACTCAGGCCCAGCACGAGGCACGCAACAAACATCGACCAGCACATCCAGCCGGTGACTGTTACCCATCGCACAGACATAAGACCCTTCGTTCGCTTCGCCGGTTCCTACTCGTGACGCAGGGGCGTATCGATAAGGATCTGGCTCATCACACTCGTCGCGGTGACACCATCAAATTCAGCCTCGGCATCGAGAATGAGTCGATGCGCAAAGACAGCGTCGGCGAGGTCTTTGACATCGTCCGGCGTCACGAAGAGGCGTCCCTCAGAAATTGCGGCCACGCGCGCCGCCCGGGTGAGGGCCAACGCACCACGCACACTCACGCCGAGTCGAACTTCGGGAGCCACGCGCGTTGCTTCGGTGAGGCGAGTGATGTAGTCAAGAACCTCCGGTGCCACATGAATGCCCTCGGCGAGAACAGCCATCTTGGTCACCATATCGGCGGTCACAATCGGTTCGACGTCTTGCACCGCCCTACCCGAGCGGGCGGCCAGAATGCTCACCGTCGCCGCATGATCCGGATACCCCAGCGACGTCTTCATGATGAACCGATCGAGTTGAGCTTCGGGAAGACGGTACGTGCCGGCCTGCTCGATTGGGTTTTGCGTGGCTATCACCATGAACGGTTCACCGACCTCGTGACTCACCCCGTCAACAGTGACCCGTCGTTCTTCCATAACTTCCAAGAGTGCCGACTGCGTCTTGGGGCTCGCCCGGTTGATCTCATCCGCCAACACGATGTTGGCAAATATCGGACCGCCGTGAAACGTGAACGAGCCCTTTTTTTGGTCGAAGATGCTCACGCCCGTAATGTCTCCCGGCAACAGGTCCGGGGTGAACTGGATGCGCGACTGCGTGCCCTTCACGCTCTGCGCCATGGCGCGAGCCAGCGATGTCTTGCCTGTTCCCGGGTAGTCCTCAATCAAGAGGTGCCCTTGACTAAACAGGGCGACGAAAGCGAGTCGGATGACACGCGCCTTACCCACGACGACCTGTTCCACATTTTCGGCGAGTCGACCAAACACGCTGGCAAATCCGGCAGCTTGTTCCTCGGTGATGACGAGTGTTTTTTCATTCTTTGCCATGTTCAATATTCTCTTCTGTTCGAGGCGGTTATCCGCCGAAGGTGGGTACGTCAATCGCAGTCGATCCGCCCTCGACGCCACAGACATTCTCAGCGGTGCACCCGCGAATGACCACGGTAAAGGGATTGCTCAAACCCGTCGTCAGCGCGTCGAGGGTAAAGGTGCTTGTCGTTGCGGGGTCGGGTATCAGTTCCTGCCAGGTACCAGCCACCAGCACCTGCCAGATAGCCACGATGGAAGCGGCACGATCAACGGTGGGGCCTACCACGCTGATCCGCGTGGTTGTTGCGTCACGCGCGGTCAGGGTCGCTTGGTCGTAGCTGGCCTTGCCGGGCGTGGTCGTGACGGTAACGCTCGTAACATCTCCCGCACAACCCCAGGGGGTGCGGGCAAAGACGGCAAACCAGTAGGTTCCATCTGCGAGGGGTGTCGTGTCTGTCCACGAGGTTTCGGCCGTCGACCCCGTGGCGCCAGCGGCCGGATCGGACGGACACGCCGCCGATAGTTCACTCGTGCTTCGCCACACGTAATACGTCGGGGCCTCGGGAGAACCCTGTCGATCTGCCGACGCCCAGTTCACGTGCGCTCCGCCCGCATCGACGCTCAGTCCGCCGCCCCAAATGGGCGGACCCGCCGCTGTGATCGTCGACGACGTTTGCCAGTTCCAGTCGGCCGTGTCGGCGGCATTGATCGCCGACACACGCGCAAAGTACGCGGCACCCGCACGTCCCCAATAGGTGAGAAGCGAGGTTGCGCTGGCCGCCGCCCGAAGGTCAGCAACAAGGTTTCCCTCTTCGAAAATTTCAATCCGATACTCGGTAATCGCACTGGCGCCGGCGGGCGCAGTCACTGCCGACCACGAAACGTTCACGCCGCCGCCGGCCGGTCGTGCACCCGAGAACGGCACAACTGCCGCAGTAACGGTGGCTGGCGCGGGCGGAGCAAGATCAGCACCGAGCGGATCGCTCCACGGGCTCGCCGGGGAACGTCCGATGCCGTTGACGGCAACGACCGAAAATCGGGATTTGGTTCCCGTAGGCAGGCCCACGAGTGTGCAGACCGTCGAGCCGCACGTGCGTGTGTAGCCGCCGTCGCTCGTCACGAGGTATTCCGTGATGGGTGAATTATTACCGGCGGGTGCACCCCAGGTGAGCGTGAGCTCACCGTTAACAAATCCGGCCGCTCGAGTGGGCACCGTCGGTGCATCCGGAACGTCCTGGATCGAAATGGCGATGACCCCCCACGCGTAACGGTCGGGGTCATTGGTGGCATCGGCCACCTCATACTGCAGCGTGATATCGGACGCGGAGGCCGACTCGGCCACGACGACATTGAGGCGAGATTTGTCGGGTGACGGCACAACGGTGACTCCGGCGGGAAGATCGGCCGTGTCTGTTCCGCGCACGGCGATCACGCGCAACGGCGTATCGGGGAAGGGATTGCTCGCCTGGTCGTTAGCCAGCACATCCACCTCGACGGCAGAGCCGCGGCGAACCGTTACGCGGTCAGACTGCGGCACGGCGATGGGGCGAGTGGAAGCCACGATAGATATCACGACGGTTCCCGGTTTGCCCTCATTCTCGGCGTCTGAGGGTGTGACTTCGAGCGCCAAGCGAGAACCTTTTGCCGCTCCGGGGGCGGCCGTTATTGTGAGCACCGTTCCGTCGAGTTTCGTCGTAATGCCGTCGGTTGCCCCGCGCAGGCGGTAGGTCAACTCACCAACGTTACGTGCGTAGGGATACCGAGTGATCTTGACAAGATCGATTTGCTTCGATGAGTCAGGCTCAAGCTCAATCTGGGTGTCCTGCAGAATGGGTGGCTGGTTTCCGCGCGGAGTCACCTGGATGGGCAAAACAATGACGGCACGTCGACCCGCCGGATCATCACCGCTGGTGCCGTCCGTCACTTCAAACGAGAGCGACGCTGGGCCAAAGTAAAGGTTCTCGCTGGTGAACGTGAGGGTCGTATCGTCGATGACGAGCGACTCACCATTAGCGTGCGTCGCGCGCACCGTGTCGGGGGAAGTAAGACGAACCTGCTTGCCCGCCGCGGCCGTCACGTAGTCATTGATATTGATGCGGATCGTCTTCTCACTGCTCACAGTCAGTGGTTTGGCATCCCGTTTCACCTGCGGGCGGGCGTCATCTGTTCCCGGCACCCAGATGAATGCGTAGGACACAATGCTGGGGTCATCGGGGTGACTCACGCTGAACGGAATGACCTGCGATTTCTGCTGAACCGTCACTCGAATCTTGCCAGCGGCCTCGACGCGGGCAGCCCCCGGATATCCCGCGACGAGTTGCGGAGTCAGCGCACGAATGTCACCGTCTGCCCAGAAACTGTTCGCGAACGCATCCACGTCGATGTCGCTTCGCGTCAAAATATCACTCAACGGAACTAGGGTGTCGCTCAAAACGGGGGCATTGAGGGGAGCATCGGCGCGAACATCAATCGTAATAAAGCTCGATGCCGTTCCGGCCAGGTCATTCGATATTTCATAGAGGATGCCATAGGTTCCCGGCGCGTCCGGGACGGTGATGGTAACCAGGTTCGATGACACGGTTGCGGTGACGCTCGGTGTTGTGGGTTGAACAGAAGTGACGGTCAAGGGGCGCTGCCCAGGATCCGAATCGTTTGCCAGAGGATCGACCACGATTGTGCGGCCCGGACGCACGACAACGGTGTCTGGCGATGCTGTTGGTGAGCTGCTCCCCGTCGTCTCGGGCGTAATACCCACTCGAATATTGCCCACCGCTACGGCGCCAAATCCGTCAATCACCGAATATGTGAAGTTATCCGTTTCACTCGAATACGGTCCCGCCTCATACTCAATCCAGTCGGCACCGACAGACGTCACCGCGCCCTTAGTGGGGTTTGAGGCGAGTCCGGCAAGCTGCACGTTGTCACCATCCGGATCCACCCCAGCCAACTCAACGGGAATGCGGACCGTGGTACCGGCCACCACGCGAGCCGTGATGGCCGCAGGCTGAGGGGCACGATTGCTCGCGGCATCCCGGGGGCGCACGGTAATCGAAACGATGCCCGTAGCCCAAGCGCCGTTGTCGGCCACGACACGATAGGCGGCCGAATAGGTTCCCGGCTGTTCCGGCGCGAGGTAGCGCAGCTGAGTGGCCGTGGCAAACAACAGACCGGCACCCTCGGGAACCTGCTGGTCAAGGATGGGCGCAAGCGTCAATACTCCGCCTGAGGGATGAATGTCATTAGCGAGTACCGGAATGTTGACGACGTTGCCTGCCCGCACGGTGACGGCATCGGGCACCGCAATGGGTGGCAGTGACATGGTCGGCGCGGGCGCCTCCACCACGGCCACCTGCCCCTCCGCCGAGCTCGACCCGTTCGAGACACGATAGGTGATGACGTGCACCCCCGAAAGTGGTCTCAACAGAGTGACTCGAATGATGTGGTAATCGACCACCTCGGCCCGCACCTCGGGTGTCACGGCTCCCGACGTGAGACCGGTCACCACGAGAACACCCCCCGCGGGATCGACATCCGTAGCGGTCACATCAATGGTTCGACTTTGCTGCAAACCCACCACGACCTGATGGGGTGCTGTCACAGGCGCGGCACCGACTGCCGGACGGTTCACCACATCGACCCTGACCAAACCTGAACCGTTCGTGCGGCCGTCGCTGACGGCGTAGCTGACGTAATAGGTTCCGGTGCGGGCGGCCGTCACGGAAAACGCGAAATCATCAAAGTGACCGACGATATCGAGTCCACGCACGCCAGGAACTCCGGTCAAACTGACGGCACTCGATCCGCCGCGCACGTGATCCGACGGTGAAATCCGGATCGGTTCATCGGTGTAAGCGAGCACGGCGTAGGGTTCTGCGGTGATGGGGACGACAGAACCGGGCTTGACCGATATGGAAATGGTGCCGTAACCGCTGGCACGTCCGTCTGATACTTCGAGATCGATGCGTGCTTGCGTGCTCGATGCACCCGAGTCAATGAACGACAGCCTGCCGCCGGGAGTGAACGTGACGACACCCGACCCTGTTGTTGCCTGAACCACATGAATGGGGTCGCCTTCGGGATCGACCCAGTCCCCCAAGACACTGAGTGTTGTTTGGCCCCCCGAGGCAACGTCTGCTTGCGTCTGGCGAACCTGCACGGGGGCCGAGTTTTCACTTTCGGCCCGAACGGTGACGGTCACGCGAGCGCTCGCTTCTCCGCCCCGACCGTCGTCAATCGAATATCCAAAACTAAAAACCCCGGAGGCAGTGGGGGCTAGGGCCAGACGCAGCGAGGTGCGATCCGGCGCAATATCAACCGTGCCCAGTGCGGGCGCGACGGGTGTGACGTCGGTAATGACGAGAACGTCACCGTTCGGATCAAAGTCATTGAGCAAGACCGGCAGATACGTGATGCGTCCCGCCCGAGCGCCGAGACTGTCATCACGCGCGACGGGGGGTTGGGGTTGCGGATCGACCGTCTGAGTTCCCGAATCATCGGCAACAACGGTTTGCGCAGTGGTCTGATCTCGAATCAACTCATCCCAGTTGTCGATGAGATGAACACCATCCTGAAGCGTCCAGGCCGTTCCGGTCTGCACGTCATTGAGAGCAAGTACGCCGCCCCGCTCACGAATACTCAACCGAGCCGTGCCCAGCATTCCCTCGGCGTCACTGATTGCCGCCGCCATGCCGGGGCATCGTGACCACACCTGCCCGCCCGACCAGGCGGCGTAGATACAGGAATTTTGAGTTCGCGGTGGTGCCGGTCGACCCAGATTCGCTTGACTCATGAGAGATGAGACCGTTCCGCCCATCGTCACCTGAGCGAGACCATTTGCATAGGCGACAATCACGTCGGTGGCGTCTGCCGAGGGCTGGGCCAAAATGCCCTGCGTCGTTGGGCCCGTCGTAGCCGCAAGATCCACATCACGACCCGGGAGATACAGGTGGCCAGCGGCAGCATCCAATACCGCCCACGCCTGGCCCGCAAGAGTCACACTGACCTGGTCGAGCGAAAGTTTTTGAGGCAGGTCTACCGTCGAGGGCGCATCTGCCGTGCCGATATCAACGACAGTCACGGTCGAGTCCTTGAGGCTCACTCCCACGAGCAATCCCCCCGGTTCGACCGCGATCTGCGAGGCGGGACCCACAGACAAGCGTGCCGGTGACCGGGCGTCAAAAGTCGAGACGGCGGCCAGGGGAACCACCCAGACGTCTCCTGTTTCACTCGCGTGCGCGACCACGAACCTGTCGGTCATCGTCACATCGGTGACTCCCGCGGGAAGAGCGATGGGAGTCAGGAGAGTGTTCGTGCGTTCGTCGACGGGCGTAATGGTGTGCTTTGAATCGTCCAACAAATAGACGGCCTGGGTTGATTGAACGACATCAATGAGCTCTGTCTGGGTGCCCACAATGCTTCCCAGCTGCTGAATACGCGTGTTTGCCCGCCCCAGTGCTTCACGATCCATGCTGGTTATCCATACGGCGCCGTCGGTTGTTTCGACACGAGCGGCGGTAAACCCGGATGCCACTGCTATGCCGGTAATCAGCGCACTAACGGCGACGATGGCTATTCCCACGGGTACGAAGCGGCCAAATCGCCGCCGCGGCGTGACCGTGTCGGTCATGACGTCGAGCCTCGCCGGCGCCAGGATCGACGGCGATCGGGAACGACGCTCGTGAGTTGCGTATCACCCGCCCCGGAGACAACGGGGTCAACATACATCGGCACATCAATCTGGGTTTGCGCGATGCCCAGCTCTGCCTCGACGGCCTGAAGCTCGCGCGCGAAAGCGAGAGCGGATAGGGGTCGAGCGAGCGGGTCACGGGCCAGCGTGCGGGCCAGAAGTAGCTGAAGCGATTCTGGGACATCGCTGCGATCAATGCCGTCGGGCTTCCCCTTCAGAATCCGTCCGGCTATGACGCCGGGAGCATTGTCCTTTCCCGCTCGCTCAAAAGGAGTTCGACCCGCAACAAGAGAGAAGAGCGTGGCGCCGAGTGAGAAGATATCTGTTGACACGGTTCCCGTGGTGTCTTGAGAAATTATCTCGGGCGCCGACCAGGGCACGCTCAATCCGGCTGCCTCGCCGCGATCCGAGGCTGACACGGTGGCGGCAATTCCAAAGTCGCTGAGCACGGAATGACCGTAGACCGTGAAGAGAATATTTGCCGGCTTCACGTCACGGTGAAGAACATGGGACCGATGAGCCGTCTCAAGAGCGGACGCCATACGAATACCCGTCTTCAACACCTCGGGGATGGGAATGCGCTCGGACCGATACATATCTCCGTAGCCGGAAGGACAGTACTCCATGACGAGGTAGAGACGTCCGTCGGCGGCAACGCCCGCATCGAACACGGTGAGGATCGCCGGATGCGTGCTGACATGGGCCATAAGTCGAGACTCGGCCACAAACATTTGAGTTGCCCGTGGATTCACTGTGTCCGACAGCAGAACTTTGACGGCAACCTGACGGCGTGGAAGGTCTTGCTCGTAAAGAAACACATCGGCAAAGCCGCCCGAGCCCAGAGCGCGAACGAACGAAAAGCCATTGAGAATCGGGGGCTCGGAAGGGATGCGCCGGGCCATTGCGATCAGTCCGTCTGGCTGGGGGCCGTCACAGCCAGCACATCAACAACCACAACGGTGATGTTGTCACGGCCACTGTTACCCAGCGCAGCTCGCATGAGATCGGTCACCGTATCCTCAGCCGTCGCGGTCGATCTGAGAAAGTGCTCAATGCCGATATCTGTGATTTCTTTGGTCAGGCCATCCGAACACAACAAAATTCGGGTTCCGGGTGTGACGGGAATCGAAACGATGTCGGGAACAGGGGGCTCCATCAGTCCGACGGCGCGAGTGATGACATTTGCGTGCGGGTGAATGTCGGCCTCGTCGCGCGTGATATCTCCCGCATCAACCAATTGCTGGACAATCGAATGATCGCGCGTCAGCTGCTCGAGAGTGTCATCGAGGAGCGCGTAAACGCGTGAGTCACCAATATTGAAAATGGCCCATTCGAGCCGGCCGTCGTCGATAACGAGCACTGCTCCGGTCACCGTGGTGCCCGCCGACCGTTGATCATCCAGAACGAGCTTGTCAAGGTCAGCGACCGCACGCTCGAGCGCCGTCTGAATGTCATCGGCACGAGCGAACTCACTGCTTGCCATCTCGGCCAGGCGAGCAACGACGGCACCGCTGGCCACGTCGCCGGCGGAGTGACCGCCCATTCCATCAGCGACGGCAAAAATGGGGCAACCGACGACGAAGCTGTCTTCGTTGGCGCTTCGTTGCAAACCCACCTCGGTGGCCGCAGCCCACGACAGCGTGACGGCCGCGCCCGTTGCGGAATCGCGCACGGTGTGACCCGTGGTGTTGATTCCGATGGCGGTCACGACAAATCACTTCCCTGCGCAAATAACTCCGCTGCCGCGAGAGCCTCAGGCTGAGGGAGCGGATCGAGCGGGAATAACCATAATTCTACCGCTGTGCCCAAATTCCACGGTTGCCTCGCCGGAGGCCGTAAAGGTCTCGTGGGGCGCCAGCCTGCGTGGCTGCTGCCCGGGCACGCGCACGCGCGTGCCGTTTGCCGAACCGAGATCCGTGATCACCACGCGCGTTTCGACCTGTTCCAGCATGACGTGGGTGGCTGATACTTCACGGTCCTCGCCCGGCCAGGTCAATAACAGCACGCGATCGAAGGGGCCCAGGGGCGTTCGGGGCGTTCGCCCGAGAACAATTGGTCGGTGCAGGCTAAACAGCTCACCACTCGGTGCACGAATCT
>WLNS01000049.1 GCA_009699665.1 Actinomycetota bacterium | reverse complement strand
GATGGCGTAGGGCACGACCATCATGCGAAAGACGGTTAAGAGGCGCGTATCGCTCGCGGTGCGCAGCGACATGATGCCCGCCGCAATGAGAACGACGACGAACATCATTGCCGTCTGGATGGTAAAGAACGCGAAGTATTCACCCGGGCGGAACAGGTCATGTGCGATGCGATCGCCCACCTGAGTAGCCACCGCAGCAAAGATGCCAATAGCCAGGACAATTCTGGCAACGCCAACGACGCGACGGGTCGTGAGTGCCCAGTGAGGAAGTTTCATGAAGAGACTCTAGGGGGTGGCATAGGTTTCTGGCTAGTGGGTGTGCCAAACTTGCCGCATGCAAACAACAAGCGTTGAAACCTGGTCAGGACTCCCAACCTGGGTCATCTGGCTCATCGTCATTCTGGGCGTCTGGAGTGCCATCTGGAAGGGTCTCGCCCTCTACCGCGCCGGCTCACGACACAGCAAGGCATGGTTTATCGTGCTCTTTCTCGTAAACACCGCGGGCATCCTCGAAATTTTCTACCTGTTCTACTTCTCGAAATTGGCGGGCGTGCCCAAGAAAAAGTCATAGGGCCGATCGGGGAACTACGGCGCCAGCAGCCAGAGTAACGGCAGCGTGGTCATCGCCACGGTGGCCAACCCCACCAACCACTGTGACCACCATCGGCTTCGCCAGCGACCCAGAAGTTTTCGGTCGCGCCCCAACCACCAGATAACGGCCAACAAGAAAGGCGCCGTCAGGCCGTTAATAACAGCGGCGATGAGCAAGAACTGGATCGCATCCACGCCGCCCAGATTCAGGCCGAGCCCGATCAGGATAGACGCCATGATGACGGCATAAAACGCTCGCGCTTGCAGCGGCTTTTTTTCGAGGCTCTCCGACCAGCCAAAAGTCTCGGCCATGGCATACGACGTAGCGCCGGCAAGAACGGGAACGGTCAGCAATCCCGTTCCCACGATGCCGAGTAAAAAAAGCAGCGAGGCATAGGGGCCCGCAATGGGCGCCAACGCCTGGGCCGCCTGCTCGGCCGTTTGAATATTCGTGATGTCGTGAGCATGCAGGGTGGCCGCGGCTGTAATGAGAATGCTGCCCGCCACCACAACCGTCGCAATCATGCCCGCGCCGACATCGCCACGCATGGCCCGAATGTGGTTCTTACTCACCTTGACGTTGCCTGTGGCGGTGCGGGATTCCACCTCTTCGGCCGACTGCCAAAAGAACAGGTAGGGCGAAATGGTGGTTCCGGCCATGGCGATCAGCAGAGAAATATCGGCCTTCGTCCAATCAAAGCGGGGCACGATGACACTCATGCCGGCCTCGCCCCACGGCACCTGCACCACAAAGAGAACGGCAACGTAGGCAACAAGAGACAGACACAGCCAGCGCAAAATCTTGGCATAGCGGTGATACGGAATAAAGATTTCGAGCAGCAGGATGATGAGGGCGAAGGCAATCACTCCGACTAGTTGCGGCACGGGAACGATGAGGTTGAACGCCGCGGCCATGCTGGCGAGGTCCGCAGCAATGTTGACGGTGTTCGCCACGGCCACGAGGAGCACCGAAATGTAGAGCACGGGTCGTGGCAGGCGCGTGCGAATGACCCCCGCCAGCCCCTGTCCGGTCACGATGGCGAGGCGCGCGCAGGCCTCCTGCACGGCATATGCCAGCGGCAGCAAAAACACCACGCCCCACAGAAGTCGAAAACCCGTGGCCGCGCCAATTTGCGAATAGGTCGCAATGCCCGACGGATCGTCATCGGCGGCTCCACTCACAATTCCCGGACCGAGGCGCGAGAAGTATCCTTTGCCCCTCATGCGTCCGCGCGCTGGATGATGCCCCATACCGTTAGATTAGGCTCATGGCTTCTTCTCGCACGCGCTGGTTCGGTCTTTTATTCGTCAGCCTCGGCATTTCGCTGATTATTGTTGACTCCACGATTGTCAACGTCTCGATCCCGTCAATTATCGATGATCTCGGAATTTCGAGCACCCAGGTGCAGTGGGTTCAAGAGTCCTACACGTTGGTCTTTGCCGCCCTTCTTCTGGTGTTCGGCGCGCTCTCCGACCGATTCGGTCGACGTCGCATTCTCGTCATCGGTCTGCTCATTTTTGGTGTGGCCTCTGTGCTGGCCGCTTTCGCTCCCACGGGTGAACTGCTCATCCTCTCGCGGGTTCTTCAGGGCGTCGGTGGCGCCATGGTGTTGCCCACCACGCTCTCGCTCGTCAACGCAAACTTCCAGGGTCGAGAACGCGGCATCGCGTTCGCCGTCTGGGGCTCCACCATCGGCGGCATGGTCGCCGTGGGTCCGCTGCTCGGTGGCTGGCTCACCACAGACTTTTCTTGGCGCTGGGCCTTCGGCATCAACATTCCCTTAGTCGTCATCATTGTCATTGGTGCCATGCTCACCATCCCTGAATCCAAAGAGGCAATCGCGCGACGTATCGACTGGCTGAGCGCCTTCTTCTCGGTGGTAGCAATGGCGACGCTCGTCTTTGGACTCATCGAGGGACGCACCTACGGCTGGTGGCTGGTGAATAAGGAACTCGTCATTGGCGACTGGTCGTGGCCGCTCACCGTCTCGATCATCCCGTTCTTCTTTGCCGTTTTCATCTTGGCCACCTATGCATTTATCGCCTACGGTCGAGCGCGCGAAAAGGCGGGCAAGTCGACCCTCATCAACTTCTCGCTCTTCCGTATCTCGTCTTTCACCAACGGCAACGTGGCCGCAGCGGTCATCTCGATGGGCGAATTTGGCATTATTCTGTCTCTCCCGCTCTGGCTTCAATTCGTCATTGGGTATGACGCTCTGCAAACCGGTCTCATCCTGTTGGCTCTCGCCATTGGCGCCTTCGTGGCCAGTGGCGTGGCCGGTGGGCTCAGCGGACGAGTAACGCCAGTCACCATGGTGCGCCTCGGCATCGTGCTCGAGATCATTGGTGTGGCTGGTCTCGGATTCGCGATAAACGCAAATAGCTCGTGGCTCACGATTACGCCATGGCTGTTCTCTTATGGGCTCGGTGTGGGACTCGCCACCGCTCAGTTGACCAACGTGATTCTGCTCGATGTACCCATTACGCAGTCGGGACAAGCATCGGGAACGCAGAGCACCTCTCGTCAGCTCGGATCGGCCCTGGGTATCGCCGTGCTCGGAACAATTCTTTTTGCCTCGATTCAGGGCGTGCTCACCGCGTCACTGACCGATGAGAAGCTGCCCGCGGAACAGGTGACCCAGATTGTGGCCGCCGTTGTCGATTCCTCGGGAGCCGCCATACAGGGACTCGAGCAAGACCCCACCACGATTCCGATTGCCGACAAGGCCAAAGACGCCTTTTCGACCGCGACGAGTGTGGCTGCCTACTCGGCGGCCGGCTTCTTGGCACTGGGCTTCGTGGCCACGCTCTCTTTGGGCGCAAAGCGCCGCGAGGAATCAGCGAAGTAAGCACGGGCTTCTTCTTGGCGTTCGGCTTCAACGCCCGTCGCGATGGATGCACGCAGGTGTTCCGGGCCGTAGCCGAAGGCATCGACGAGGTCTTGCGAAAATGGCCGAAGTCGCGCAATGAGTCGATCCACGTAGGCGGTCACGGCCTGCGCTCGTTGCGCAGATAGACGACCCGAAATGAGATACCAGGCCAGGTGTTTTTCAATCAGTCCAAAACCGAAGAGGTCCCTCACCCACGTGAGTACGGTGCGCGTGCTGTCATCATCGATGCCGGCAAGCGCACTCGTGAACGCTTCCCACTGCAGAAGTTCACCGTGTGCAATCGCCGCATCAATGAGACCGGACTGGTTCTCGTTGAACGCCGCCGCTTGACGCCCGTCCTTCTTGGCTTGACGCAGCTCACCGCCGATAGCCAGCACCATGTGCTCGACGCGCTCGGTAAGCAGGGCCCGCTGCATGTCAGACTCCCTGAGTCGGTCGACAGAACGCGCCGTCGAGCCCAAGTCAATGACGGTTTGACCGAGGCGTCGCAGCCCTGAGCTCGAGAGGGTGCGATCGACGGCATGCTCGATTGCCAGCTTGGCCAGTGTCGCCGAATCGGCACCCCGGATGGTGTCGCCAACATCTGTCAGCAGACGTTTTGCCACCAACTGCAGCAAGACGTTGTTGTCACCCTCAAAGGTGACGTAGATATCAAGATCGGCGTGCAAACCCACCAGACGGTTCTCGGCCAAGAATCCTTGACCGCCGCAGGCCTCGCGCGCCTCTTGAATCGTGTCGAGGGCGTTCCACGTCGACAGGGGCTTGAGGGCCGCGGCAAGCGTCTCAAGATCCTGTCGCGACTCATCGGTGTCGTTTGCCCCGCTGAAGACGGCATCAAACTTGTCGAGCAAAACCTCGTGGGCGAACGACTGCGCGTAGGCCGTGGCAATACGCGGAATCAGGCGTCGTTGATGACGCTGGTAATCCAAGAGCACCATTTCTTCGCCCGTCTCATCAGCGAACTGACGACGCTGGTTGCCGTAGGTGACGGCAATCTGAAGCGCCATCTTGGCCGCGTTCGTGGCGGCACCGTCGAGCGAGACACGTCCCTGAACGAGCGTGCCGAGCATGGTGAAAAAGCGCCGGCCCGGACTCGCAATGGGCGACGTGTACGTGCCGTCTTCAGCAACATCGCCGTAACGATTGAGCAGATTCGTTCGGGGCACGCGCACGTTGTCGAAGTGTAGGCGCCCGTTGTCAATACCGTTCAGTCCGCCCTTGAGCCCATCATCTTCGCCGCCCACGCCGGGAAAGAAGGTGCCCAACTTGTCACGAATGGGAACGAAGAATGCGTGCACGCCATAGTTGACGTTGCCGGTAATGAGCTGGGCAAACACGACAGCCGCTTGTCCGTGCAGTGCGGCATTCCCGAGGTAGTCCTTCCAGGCCGCGCGAAAAGGGGTGTTAATGACAAACTCGTGCGTGGCCGGGTCGTATTCGGCTGTCGTCGCAATGGCCGCGACGTCTGACCCGTGTCCCGTTTCGGTCATCGCATAGATACCCGGAAGTTTTAGCGACATGGCGTCGGCAAGCCACTTCTTGTGGTGTTCGGTCGTGCCCAAATGCATGATGGCCGCGCCGAAGAGTCCCCACTGGACGCCGCTCTTGATCTGCAGTGAGGCATCACCGGCGACCAACTCCTCGAAGGCAGCAAGATTTCCGCCGTGATCGGCCAGGCCGCCATATTCTTTAGGGAACGCAAGGCTCACCTGTCCGTTCTTGACCAGGTATTTCAGCTGGTCAAGCACCCGCGCGCGATGGTCTTCTTTGCTCAGACCCAGAACCCCCTGCATTTCGGGCCGCGCCGCAAGCGCGCGCGACGCCGTTCGAACGTCGGCCCAGCGGCCCAGCAGGTATCGGCCGAGGGCAGGAGTATCGACACGCAGAGCCGGAGTTACGCCGGAGTCCGCGGCTGGAACGGGGGGAGATGCCTTCATGACCATGTTCATCCTTCGCACGTGAAATCACTGCCAGAAAAATTAGGCTCCCCTTCACCCTAGGCTGAATATCGTGCTCGCTGTAGTCTTTGGTCTCGCTGGGGCAATCGTCTTGGGCGGTGCCGATTTCTTTGGCGGCCTGGGATCGAAGCATCTGGGCTCGATGCGCGTCACGTGGCTATCGATGATGACCGGCGTTGTTGGCTTTTTTCTGTTCTTTTTGCTCTCAGGCGGAAGCTGGCTGACACAAGCCTCGCCTGCAGCCCTGGCGCTCGGCGGAATTTCGGGTTTCGTGCTCGCCTTCGCCATCGTGTTTCTGTACGCCAGCCTTGCTCTCGGGCCAATGAGCATTCTCTCGCCTCTCGGGGCCCTGACGGCCGCTGTCGTTCCGGTTATCTGGGACTTTGCCGGCGGAACACAGCTCACCCTGCTGCGCTACGTTGCACTCGGGCTCGCCCTTGTCGCGGTGGTCTTGGTGGCCGTCGTGAGAGAAGAGAGAGCTCGACGACCCGGCATTCGTGGCATCGCCTTCGCCGTATTGGCAGGCATGCTTATCGGCAGCTACATGATTTTGATTTCGCTCACGCCCCACGACAGCGGTG
This sequence comes from Actinomycetota bacterium, assembly GCA_009699665.1. Classification (GTDB taxonomy): domain Bacteria; phylum Actinomycetota; class Actinomycetes; order Actinomycetales; family Microbacteriaceae; genus UBA963. The sequence continues at coordinate 4,012 of WLNS01000049.1, read as the reverse complement.
TGGTTCCCTTTATCGCCAGTCGCAGCGTCGCAAGCCTCGTGCTGACGGCCGTTCTCGGGTTTTCGGCAGTGTGGTTCTGGCTTCAACGGCGTCGCCGAAAAGGATCGCCTCGCGCCGACATCGTGGTCGGCGACCGTGGCGAGATTAACTGGCGCGTCGGCATATGGCTCGCCATCGCCTCGGGACTTGCCGAGACGGCCGGGGACATCTTTGTTATTGCCGGCTTACGTATTGGTGAGCTCTCGATTGTTGCGGTGATGACGGCCATGTACCCGGCAGGAACAATCCTGTTAGCCACGCTGTTTCTTAAGGAGCGCCTCACCGTACTTCAAGGCATCGGGCTGCTGCTGGCTATCGCTGCCACGGCAATGCTTGCGTTCGGCTAGTTGCCGGCTCGCGATTGCCGAGCCACGCCCGCAATAAAGACCCACTTGTGGCCGTGCTTGTCGCCAAATCGACCGGCCGGAATCAGCGCGATACCAAACGACAGGGCATAGCCCGAGACAATCCAACTCAGCGTTGCCTCACCCGTGTGCAGGCTCTGCCGAATGCTCGGTAACGCCACATTGACGATGGTGGCATCCAGAAGTGCAATGAACATTCCGGCGAGCAAAACGACGAGGGCAAACCAAGATTTGCGGGGAACAGGTGTACTTGTCATGAGTGCTTTCCGTGAAGGATCGGGCGGTGCCAATGTGCCTAACGAAGGTGCGTCCCGCAAAATTCCACAGTGGCCGACGTCCCCCTATCGATCGGCCCTCTGCTCAGCCAAGCAAGTTTACGATGGCGTCATCTCCCGGGCGAACAGCCGTGGTCGGTGCCGTGATTCCGGCACGCTCGAGCAGCTCGTTCATGCGGCGTTGGCGAGACTTGGGAATGAGTGTGACCACTACTCCCTCGCGTCCCGCACGTCCCGTGCGACCGGAGCGGTGCATGTACGACTTGTAGTCGTCGGGCGGATCGGCCTGAACGACGAGGTCTACGTCATCAACGTGAATTCCACGCGCCGCGACGTCGGTAGCGACGAGCACGTGCACTCGACCACTGCTCAGGCGTTCGAGATTACGCGTGCGCTTAGCCTGATTCAAATCACCGTGCAGGCTCGTTGCGGGCACCCCACGATCGTCGAGTCCGTCAGCCAACATGTCAGCGAACGCGCGAGTTCTCGTGAAGACAAGAACCTTCTCCGAGTGGGCAGCCAACTGGGCGATGATGTCGACCTTGTCGCGAGACTCAACCATGAAGACCCGATGATCGATGGTGGCAGAGTCCTGATCCTCACCAGAGACCTCATAAACGCCCGGATCCTTGAGAAACTCTTTAACAATCGTCGATACGCCCGAATCGAGCGTTGCCGAGAACAGCAGTCGCTGTCCGTCGGGGTCAGTTTGACGCAGGATGCGCTGCACGGGCTCGAGGAACCCCAGGTCGCACATGTGGTCGGCCTCGTCAAGCACAGTGATGCTGATGTGCGACAGGTCGATGAGACGCTGTTCAATCAGATCTTCGAGGCGACCCGGAGTGGCAATCAGAATATCGACGCCCTTGCGCAGACTCAGCGTCTGCTTGTGTTGGGGTACGCCCCCGTAAATGGTGGTGGTAAACAAACCAACCGAACGCGCGATGGGCTGCACGGTTCGATCAATCTGCATCGCCAGCTCGCGCGTGGGGGCAAGAATGAGCGCACGTGCTGGACGTCCTTGTTTGCGGCCCTGGGGGCCATCGGCGAGCAGACGCTCAACCAGCGGAGCCCCGAAAGCAATTGTTTTTCCTGAACCGGTTCGTCCTCGGCCCAGCACGTCACGACCGGTCAAAATAATGGGAATAGTTGCTGCCTGAATAGGGAACGGACTCGCCGCTCCCAGGTTGGCCAACTGACGACAAATGTTGTCTCCCAGACCTAGATCGCCAAACGACATTCCCGTCGAGTCCTCGGGAGCCACCACGGCGGCATCCAAGCGGTCGAGCACGACGTCCTCGGGCGGCATGAACCCGCCACCACGCTGTTCGCGGTCATCACGACCGCGGGCAGGTCGATCGTTTGTCCAGTCATCGCGACGTGGGCGATCCGTGCGTGGGCGATCCGTGCGCGGGCGATCGGTGCCGAACCGGTCACCGCGAGGGCGGTCCGTGCCTGGGCGTTCTGTGCGCGGGCGATCGCTCCGGGGCCGATCGTCGCGCGACCGGTCGTCACGGTCCCAGCGCGGTGTACTCCGACGATCTGACGTGGGGCGCTCACTGCGCGCGCCGTCAGAACGTGAACGACCAGAAGCCGGCCGTTCGCTGCGCGGCCGATCTTCGCGCGGCCGATCCTCACGGGGCCGATCGTCACGGGGTCGGTCGTCACGATCCCAGCGCGGTGTACTCCGACGATCTGACGTGGGGCGCTCACTGCGCACACCATCAGAGCGCGCACCGTCTGAACGCGAACGCTCGGCGCGCGGGCGATCGGTGCCCGCACGATCCGTGCGTGGCTTTTCTGACCGTGTTCGGCTTCTGTAGGGACTCTCGTCGCGCTCACTGCGCTCGTCTCGGTCTCGAGCAGGACGGGTAGTCGGCTGAAGCGAGGAACGGCGCTGTTCGCGATTCTGACCGGCATCACCCCGTGTGTCGGCGCGCGTGTCGGCGCGGGACGTCCGGTCGTCGCGCGAGCTGCGCGGACGCTCGTCACGGCTTCCGCGGCGGGCGCCAGCTTCGGCAACGTCCGGGGTTCCGGCTGAGCCTGATTTGTGGCGCGGCTTGACCTTCTTGTCACCGTAGCGCGGGTCATAGTTTTTAGGCGCGCGAGCGCCGGTGGGAGATTTGGGCATGACAGAACTCTCTAATACGTAATGATGATGCGTGTTTCTGCTGCGAAACAGTGGCTACAACCGGCCAACCTGACTCACACAAAACCGCTTCTTACGCGGGCGTCATGCAACCGACCCCCTTAGTCTAGGGCACAGAGAAGAGCGCCCCAACCCCGGATGGGGTCGAAACGCTCTTCAGCGGCGTGCAAAGAGGCTCACACGCACCGTTCAACTAGTCGGCCATGGGCGCCGGAACAGCCGGTGTATCGGTCACCACTGCCTTGCTTGCACGCGCGCTACGGCGCTCGGATGGCTTGTCGACAGTCCTCGGGGCCGCACCTTTTGTGGCGCGTTTGGTGTCGCGCTTGGCGCGTCGCCGCTCGCGGCCGCCCTCAACGAGATTGTAAAGAACCGGCAAGACGACCAGCGTGAGCACGGTCGACGAGAGGAGTCCGCCGATGACCACGATGGCTAACGGCTGCGAGATGAATCCGCCTGAGCCCGTCAGGCCCAGGGCCAGGGGTACGAGGGCGAACACGGTCGCGAGCGCCGTCATGAGGATGGGGCGCAACCTGCGTCCGGCACCCTCAATCAAGGCCTCCCGTACGGCGAGTCCCTTGCGGCGGTACTGGTTAACAAGGTCGATGAGAACGATGGCGTTCGTGACCACGATGCCCACCAGCATAAGCACACCGATCAGCGACGCAACACCGAGGGGCACGCCCGTCACGACCTGGAGCGCAATAGCTCCTGTGGCGGCAAACGGAATCGAGACCAGCAACAGCAGTGGCTGAAGCAGCGATCGGAACGTCGCCACCATGATCACGTAGACCACCAAGATTGCCGCCAGCAGGGCGAGGCCCAGCTGGCTGAATGCGGTCTGCTGGTCGGAGGTTGCGCCACCGACGGTTGCCGCCGCGCCGGCCGGCAGGTCAATCTTGGCCAGAGCCTGGGTCACCGCGACGCTGGCCGTGCCGAGGTCGGCGCTGTTGGGCGTCACGGTCACCGTGGCACTGCGCTGTCCCTTGACCGTCGTGACGGTGGTGGGACCGTCTGCCAGGCCAACGGTTGCCAAGGTGTCGAGGCGAACGGGACCGCGCGCGGTAGGAATCTCGAGTGCTTGCAGTTCCGCGAGCGTGGCGGGCGGAGCGTCGTAAGCGATGTAGACGTTGAGGAGCGATCCGTCAATCTCGACAGTTGCCACAGAACCGGGACGCGTCTGG
>WLNS01000048.1 GCA_009699665.1 Actinomycetota bacterium | reverse complement strand
CTCGACGAACCGGAGTCGAGCGTCTGCTCTTTTTGGGGTCGTCGTGCATTTATCCCAAGATGGCACCACAACCCCTTCGCGAGGACTACCTGCTAACGGGCGAGCTGGAGCCAACAAACGACGCCTATGCGATTGCCAAAATTTCAGGCATTTTGCAGGTGCAGTCCGTGCGCCGGCAATATGGTCTGCCGTGGATCAGTGCCATGCCGACGAATCTTTACGGTCCCGGCGACAACTTCTCTGCCAAGGGGTCTCATGTGTTACCGGCTTTGATTCGACGATATTCGGGTGCTACCGAGTCGGGCGCAGCTTCGGTCACAAATTGGGGATCAGGAAGCCCGAGGCGCGAGCTCCTTCATGTCGATGACTTCGCCGAGGCTTGCCTCTTTCTTTTGGAAAACTACGACAGCCCAACTCACATCAACGTGGGAACTGGCCGTGACGCTTCTATCCGGGAGATTGCGGAATGGGTGTCGGAGGCGGTCGGCTATCAAGGGTCAACAGAATGGGATGCTTCTATGCCAGACGGGACTCCCCAGAAACTTCTTGATATTGGTCGATTGAGCGAACTCGGATGGCGGCCTCGTCGTTCGCTCAAAGACGGGATTAGGGAAACCGTTGACTGGTACCGAGAGAACAAGGAAACCGCTCGAGACAAGGAGTAGAGGTATTCGTCTGAGCTAAAGTTCCGTAGCCACACGTAGACTCTCTACGTTGACCCAATTTGCATGAGAGAGTGAAAGCACGTGGCCAAGAAACTTCAGATGGGCGATGGCATTTTGTCTGCCCCCCGTGGCGCGTTCTGGTGGGGCCTGGGTGGTTACATTGTCACGGCGGTGATTGGTTTCATTGCCGTCGCCAACCTTGACTGGACCAAATCCACATACTTTATCGACGAGTTTTTTCACGCAAACACATCGCCGTTTCAGGAGTGGCTTGCCGTAATTCTCGAAGCCATTGATCGTTACGACGTGGTTGCATTTATTCTTTTGCTGCTGGGTGTTCTTGTCACTATTTGGAAGGGCTGGCTGCCCGCCCTGGGATCGATGGTTGTCGCCGGCGCCGGGTGGTTGTTGATCGCGGGAGTGAAGCAGGTTGTGGCTGAACCGCGCCCTCTGCCCTTCGACGGATCCGCATACAAAGAAGCCCTCAGCTATCCCAGCGGACATGTGACGTTCGTCATGGCGCTCACTGTTGCTGTGTGTGTAGTTCTCGCCGGCTCGCGCTGGCGCTGGTTTGCGGTCATTCTCCTGTGCCTGCTCACGCTGCTGACCGCCTGGAGCCGCCTCTTGCTGGGCGTTCACTATCCGCTGGATGTGGTCGGGGGGATCCTCGGCGGACTCTCGGGAGCGTTCCTGGTGCTGGGCGTGTGGAATTTGGCTGTTCGCCTCGCGACGCGAAATCGGCGCTAGCTACCTTTTGTCTTGAGTTTGCCCCGCACCAGTTTGTGCGCGGCGGCTTGAGCGACGGGCCGAATCGTGATGAGGTCGAGATTCACGTGACCGGGTAGTTCGAGAGCATGCACGATGGCCTCAGCTACGTCGGCAGCACTCAGCGGATCCTCGACGCCATCGTAGAGCGCATCAACCTTGGCTTTGTCGCCGCTCAGCCGATTGAGTGCAAACTCTTCGGTTTTCACCATGCCGGGAGCAATTTCAATCACCCGGATAGGCTCGCCCGCGAGCTCGAGCCGCAAGACTCCCATCACGGCGTGGGCCGCGAATTTGGCGGCGTTGTAGCCGGCGCCACCCTCATAGGCGATCATGCCGGCCGTCGAGGTGATGGTCAGGATGTCGGCGTGACCGGTGGCGGCAGCGAGCCGAAGCAGAGGCAGCAGTGTGGCCGTCATGCGCTTGAGGCCGAGCACGTTGACGTCAAACATCCGCTGCCAGTCAGCCGGGTCACTCTCTTCGACCGAGGCACTGCCGAAAGCTCCGCCAGCAATGTTCACGAGTGAGTGAACACCACCTGTATTAGCCAGGTGGTCGCGCAGGCTATCAACGTCGTCTTGTTTGGTCACATCGGCGACGAACGTATCGATGCCCGTCTCAGCAGCCAGCTTTGCCAGTCGGTCAGCGCGACGCGCCACGCCCACGACTTTCCAGCCGTGGGCGGCAAAAAGTCGCGCCGTTGCGGCACCGATGCCCGAGCTGGCGCCAGTAACAACAACGCGACGATTCTTCACAGGAACAAATCTAGTCGGTGATGATTAGACGAGGTCGGCAGGAATGTTGTCGGCACCGTGGGATTTATCGCTTGGAAAGACAAATATACGCGACCCAAAGAATCTAAAAATGGTGGCTAGCCCAACACCAAAGAGGTTTGCTGAAATGTTGTCGGCCAGCGCTGACGTAAGTCCAAAAACATAGTGCGAAAGCCAGAGGCAGCCCACCGAGATCAAGAGTCCTAAGACGTTGACGACAGCAAACAATAGGAACTGTGTGAAGCCAGGCCTGCGTCCCGTGCGCCGCTTGAACGTCCAGCGGCTGTTAATGGCATACGTAAAGATGATGGCCAGAATGGTCGAGATCGTCTTAGCCATGATGGGCTCGCAGAAAGGTTCAGGCATCCACGGCGGCAAAATAAAAGCGTTAAAAATCGCCACGTCTATGACATAGCCAACGGCACCGACGATGAGGTACTTGCCGGCCTCGGTGACGAGGTGTGGCAATGTCAATCGAGGCACCCCGCCATTGTATTCTGTTAGGGTCTTGCCACACTGCACGCCAAAGTTGGGGAATCCATGAAGCTATCCGTTGTTATTCCCTGCTACAACGAGTCAGCCACGATCGGCAGTGTTCTCGAGGCTGTGAAAAAATCTCCCTACAAGAACAAAGAGATTATCGTTGTTGATGATTGTTCGGCTGATGGAACCTACGATCTTATCGCGAAGAAATATGGCCACCTCGTTGACCGACTAGAACGCCACGAAAAGAATCAGGGCAAGGGGGCGGCTCTTCGCACGGGCATTGCCCTGGCCACGGGAGACATCGTTCTTATTCAGGATGCCGATCTTGAATACGACCCCAACGAATACCCGCTCTTGGTGCAACCGATTCTTGATGACAAAGCTGACGTCGTCTTCGGCAGTCGATTTGCCGGCGGGTACGCGCACCGCGTTTTGTACTATTGGCACTCCGTGGGAAACAGGTTTCTGACGACGATGTCAAATGTCTTCACCAACATCAATCTCACCGACATGGAGACCTGCTACAAGGTATTCCGCCGGGAGATAATTCAGAGCGTCAACATTCGCGAGAATCGATTTGGATTCGAGCCTGAAATAACGGCCAAGATTGCGCGAATGAACGTGCGTATTTATGAGGTCGGCATCTCTTACAGCGGCCGCACCTATGCCGAAGGCAAGAAGATCGGCGCGAGGGACGGCTTTCGGGCCATTTACTGCATTCTCAAATACAACGTGTTCTCGCGAAAGAACTAGGTGCTTCGTGGCCCGCTCGAAACGAAGAGGGGCTCATCTGCTCGTGCGACGGATGGTCCTACTGGGGACTGTCTTTCTCGCCACTCTCATTCCGTTGCGGGGATTCTTCTTCGGCCAACTTTTGGGGGATATTGGTGATGCCCGGTGGACGGTCTCACTTTACGAACACTGGTTTCGAGTCTTTGCTGGCCAAGAAGCCCCCGCCAGCACGCTTTTCTTCTTCCCCACTCATGACACGCTGGGATACTCTGATGCATTTCTTGCGCCGGGCATTGTGCATGCCGCTCTGCGAGCTTTTGCCGTTGATCCGGTAACGAGCTGGTCAATAGCCACATGCGTGCTCATTTTTTTGGGAAATCTCGGGCTCGCCCTTCTTGCCACTCAGGTCTTCAAGTCGCTCATTGTGAGAATCGCGTTTGTCATGATTGCCGGCACAACTTACGCTTTTGTGTCGCAATTAGCCCATGTTCAGACTCTCGGTTACGCGATCGTCTGGTGGGTATTGGCACTCTTCCTTTATGGCCGCCAAGGGTCTTCGGTCGCTTCGCGGATTGCGTGGTTCTTTATGCTCCCCGTGCTCGCGTTAGGGGCCTTGACGTCGTGGTATCCCGTGTTCTTCTTCGCTCTGATAGGCGCGATAGCGCTGGTGCTTACGTTTGTCTTTTTGCGAAACGGCCGCTGGCTGCTCCCACCGTGGCGACGAGCTCGTGACTTGTCCTGGATCGGCTGGGGATTATCCGTTGGCGTCACGGCGGCACTCGGAGTGGTGTGGCTTGCAATTTACGGTCCTGCTTTCAGTTCTCTTGCCAAGCCATGGGACGTCTACCTGACCTATGGGCCTCACGTCACCGACGTCGTCAACGTTATGGGCGGCTCGGGACTCTGGTGGGACATTGCTCATGTCCTCAGCCCAAACCTCGAACCAACGTCCATGGAACATTCTTTGGGCATCACCCCGGCGCTCTTTGTCGCCTTTGTCGTTGTCTGTTTCTCTCTAACGCGCAAGGCTATTGTCAAGAGACGAACCGCTCCGGTCTCAATCGGCGTGGCCGCCGCAACCGTGTGGGCAACGTGGCTGGTTGTGGTCATCTTTGGCGAGAGCGGCTTCTCACTCTTTCACTTCCTGTGGAGATTTATGCCCGGGGCTTCGTCCATCCGCTCTGGATTAAGGGTGAATGTCATATTGTCGGTGCTGGTTGTGCTCATCGTGGCTTACCTCATCGAAAAATGGGTGATCGAAACCAAACGAAAAAACACGCGTCGGCACGTGCTTCGAATCGTGGGCGCCGCAGCTCTTCTCGCCATGATTTTCATTGAGCAACAGCGGGTAACGCCGGCAAACTGGCGACCGGATGACTTTGTTCCGGTAACGCTGAGGGCTGCGCAAGCCCAGCTAGCGTCGTCTTCGTGTTCGAGTTTCCTTTATGTTGGCTCGGGCTCGGATCAAATTGCGCCCTGGTCCGTTGCCGTGGATGCCACGGCCATAGCGGTGGTCACGGGTATGCCGACAATCAACGGCTATTCCGGCAATAGTCCTGCGGGCTATCCGTCGGTTGCCGCTGTGGAATCAACGGCGCAGGCCTTTATTGACTGGGCGGCTGGCCAGGGAGTTACCGAAACGTGCCTTGTCACAGAAACCCGTGTTCGGCCCATCGAGGTCGCCGCCCCCGGTTAGCCAAGGTCCAACTGGTAGGCTCAATTCCAGAGAATGCAGACGTTACGGAACGTCGTGGTGAGAGGAAATCTATGACTCAGTCACGCCCCAAGGCGGTAATCACGGGCATTACGGGCCAAGACGGAAGCTATCTCGCAGAACTTCTGCTGAGTAAAGGCTACGAAGTTCACGGCCTTCTTCGCCGAGCGTCAACGTTCAATACCACCCGCATTGATCACATCTATGAGACCTCGCAAGATGAAGAGAAGCACCTCTACCTCCACTTTGCCGACCTCACCGACAGCTCCCGCCTTGTTACCCTTTTGGCTGAGATCAATCCGGTCGAGGTCTATAACCTCGCGGCACAGTCGCATGTTCGTGTCAGCTTTGAAGAACCGGAGTACACCGGTGACACGACGGGATTAGGCACGATCCGCATGCTTGAAGCTATCCGCCAGGCCGGCGTCAATTGCCGGTTCTATCAAGCGTCGAGTTCAGAAATGTTTGGTGCAACTCCGCCACCACAAAACGAAAACACCCCTTTTCACCCGCGCTCGCCCTACGGCGTAGCGAAGGTGTATTCCTATTGGATCACGCGAAACTACCGCGAGGCGTACGACCTTTTTGCTGTGAATGGAATCCTCTTCAACCACGAATCACCGCGACGTGGTGGAACCTTCGTGACTAGAAAAATTACGCGCGCGGTTGCCCGCATTGCTGCCGGTCAGCAAGACTCCCTCTATTTAGGAAATCTTGATTCGGTGCGCGACTGGGGTTATGCGCCCGAATACGTCGAAGGCATGTGGCGCATGCTTCAGCACGACGAGCCTCGAGACTTCGTCTTGGCGACGGGTGAGGCTTACACAGTGAAGGACTTCCTGCAGATCGCCTTCGAGCACAAGGGGTTGGATTGGCAGAAATACGTGAAATTCGACGAACGATACCTGCGACCGTCTGAGGTTGACGCGTTAATCGGCGACTATTCGCAGGCTCGTGACGTGCTCGATTGGAAGCCCAGCGTGCATACTCCGGAACTCGCGCGAATAATGGTTGACGCAGACGTGGCAGCGCTTGAGATTGAAGGGCGCCACTACGTCGATACACCCATGTTCCGCCGGTGAAAGTAGTCATCACCGGCTCGGCTGGAATGCTGGGGCGAGAGATCGTCGAGGCATGGGGACGTTTGAGACCTCAAGACATTCTCATTCCGCTTACCCGCGAGATCCTTGACCTCTCAAACGGTGAGGCTGTTGAGCAATTCGTTGCACACGAGAAGCCTGACCTGATAGTCCATACGGCGGCTTTAGTCCGCGGAATTTCGGAACGACTGGCTCACCCCACCCGATTTCTCGTCGACAACGTTCTCATTGATGCACACGTTATTAACAGTGCGCGCACGAACGGTGTAAAAAACTTCATCTACATGTCTTCGGCGGCCATATACCCCGAGGCAGACGATGCCATCTTCATAGAGAAAGATATCTTGAGCGGGCCGATGGAGCGCGCGAGCGAGTCCTATGGCCTCGCCAAGCTCGTGGGCACCACACTCTGCTCGGCAATCTCCCAAGAAGACGGCCTCAACTACCGCGCCCTCATTCCGTGCAATATTTTTGGTCGCGAGCCCCTAAGCGAGAATGCGACAAGTCACCTTCTGGGTGCGGCTTTGAGCAAAACCATGGCCGCTGTGCGCGACGGAGGGCCCGTTGAGATTTGGGGCGATGGCACTTCGCGCCGCGAGTTTGTTGCCGCCACCGACATCGCTGAGTGGATTGCCTCGTCGGCAGACAATTTCGGTGCGTGGCACCCCATCATGAACATTGGCTTAGGCGAGGACCATTCCATCACCGAGTACTATCGCTGGGCCGCTGAGGTCGTTGGTTACACGGGAGATTTCGTCTTCGCAAGCGACAAGCCAAATGGCGTGCGCCGGCGACTTCTCGATTCTTCTCTTGCACGCGCCCTGGGGTGGAACCCGCAACAGAAACCGAAAACGGGCCTTCAGTGGCTCTTTGACGCTCGAGAGGACTCGAGCTCAGGCTAATCAATCTTTATGGTCGGCACGACGCCCAGAATGCCCTGGCCGACACTGGCTTTTTCTATTTCGAATTCACACACTCCGAATGTGGTGGATTCTGTTTCGTCCCCTTCATAGAGGGCAACTCCGGCGGCATAGACGCCAGCATGAAGCGGAACACTGCCGAAGGTAAAAGTTACTTTGTGCGAGCCCACCGACGTCGGCATAGATGCCGCCAGAGCAACAGAGTCAGTGACGAGCAGTCGCATGCCGCTCAGAGTCTCGATGCCAATCTCCATTCGCAAGTTGCGCGAAGGTGTCACAACTGTGTATTCAACGACGACACTGATGTCGGGGTTCTTGGTCTTTCTTCTTACCATGGCCCTCACGTGCTCAAGAGTGACAGTCGCCGAAGGAACGTCTTGCGCGTTGCCATCTGAAGCGGCTTCCCTTCGGTAGCCCGCCCGTAATGCCTGAATTCCGTGAACAGGATCACCGTCAAAAACCATGTGGCCTTGGTCGAGAACAATCGCCCTGGTGGCGAGACGCTCGATGTCTGCCGCCGAGTGACTTACAAGAATGATGGTGCGACCCTCACTCTGAAAACTCTCGATTTTCTGATGACATTTCTTCTGAAATGGCTCGTCACCGACGGCTAAAACCTCGTCTACCAACAAGATATCGGGGTCAACATTGATGGCGACCGAAAAGGCTAAGCGAACGTACATGCCAGAGCTAAAAAATTTCACGGGGGTGTCGATAAAGTCCTCGACTCCTGAAAATGCGACGATGTCATCAAAGCGTTCCTCAACATCGGATTTCTTAATTCCGAGAAGAGCTGCGTTGAGAAATACGTTTTCCCGACCCGTGAGATCAGGATGAAATCCTGCGCCCAGTTCGAGCAACGCAGCCAAGCGACCTCGCCGGTAAATGGTGCCCGTGTTCGCCTCGAGAATGCCACCAATCAGTTTGAGCAGCGTGCTTTTTCCGGATCCGTTGTGACCCATGAGCCCAACTGTTGAGCCTGCATAGATGTCTGTCGTGAACTCGTGAATCGCTTGAAAGGTTGTGGTTCTCTCGAAGCCCTTCTTGCGAAAGACCAAGGTGTCTTTCAACGCCTTTTCTCGTCGAATCGTGAATGACTTTGTTACTGCCTCTAGTGAGATAACGGGAATATCCATGATCACAACTCCTGAGCAAAACTGCCCTGCAGGCGATTGAAAACGCGCTGAGCGAACCACAGCAACACCAGAGAAATTGCCCAGGTGATGGCCACCCGCAGTCCAATGTTTCCCACACCCAATTCACCTGCTCCCCAGAAGGCTGACTGCATGCTCAGAATTGCCGTTGTCACAGGATTCGCGAGATAGATCTGAACAACCCAGTCAACGGTCACCAGATTCTTGACCAGCACTACTGAGTAAAGAACGGGTGATCCCCAGAAAAGGAACATGAGTGCGACGTCTACCAGGTGTTGCAAGTCGCGAAAAAAGACCGTTGCCGCAGACACAAGTAACCCGAGGGCGAGCGAGAACGTCACAAGCATGGCGATGCCCATGATTGCGATGCCGATGTTCGCAAAATTGACGGGGCTGCCAATTATGACAATAAAAACAATGAGCAACCCGACTTGCGTCAGAAAATTCACGACGGCCACGCTCGTTGTCGAGATGGGAAAGATTTCTCTGGGCAGAGATACCTTTCTCACCAGTCCGGCGTTGCCCACGAGAGACAGTGTGGCGCTGGCCATGGACTCAGAAAATAGTGCCCACGTTGCGAAACCGGTGAACATGTAAACGGCAAAGTCCGGGATGGAGCGAGCAGCCCCCAGAATCTGCCCGACAAAAAAGTAATAGATGACAATCATGGCCAGCGGCCGTGCCAGACTCCACAAGATCCCCGTGAATGATCCTTTGTATTTTGTTCGAAGTTCGCGTCTGATGACCAACGCGATGAGCTGACGCTGCATGAAGATTGACTTGATCGAGTCAAGCGTTCCGGCGAAGTAACCCTTGGGACTACCCACACGCAACATGGGGGTTTCGCGCAGACGGCGAAACCGCGTCTTCGCAACCACATTAGTCATGATGTTGTCAAGGTTACCGCAGTGCCCGAGGCTCGACCTCGCATTTTGTCGGTCGCGCCCAGACATTGATACCGTGATTTCATCACTATGCTGAGGGCGTTAGTTCAGCTCTTTGGCATGAGATCAATGCAACTCTCACAAGGGGCTGTCACCCCGCGAGCCGCGCTGGGCCGAGCCAAGGAGCCAAAATGAACGAGTTCATGGTCGTGTGTACGTTCAAGGAGGGCATTGACATGCCCGAAATTATGGCGTTGGCTGCCGAGGAGCGGGATGCGGCAAAACTGCTTCAAGACGCGGGACGACTGGGTGCAGTTCGTCTCGCCACTCCAAACCGCAAAGTGTTTCTCCAAGTGATGGCAGCCGACGTCGCTGCTGCCCAAGCCACCGTAGAGGGGCTCCCCATGGGCAAACTCTGGAACCTTGAGGTTTATCCGCTTGTGCAACCAGCCCAGCTTTTGGGCGAATAGCTCGGCGCTGAGCCAACAGGATTTTGGATATGCTTTCATAGTTGGTTTCAACACTGCGCCCGTAGCTCAACGGATAGAGCATCTGACTACGGATCAGAAGGTTGGGGGTTCGAATCCCTCCGGGCGCACTCAGTGAGGACGCCCCCTTGTGGGGCGTTTTTCATAGAGTAGGTGGGAGTGAATGAGAACCCCGTAGGGGTGAGTTGGGCCCACGCCTCAAAGCGAAGCGCAGCTTCGCGGCGGGGACCCTCCGGGCGCACTTTACAAAAGTGCGCCATTCCGAGGAAAACCCGCGATCCAGTTAGTTCAAACGAGTAAAATCAAAAGTGACACCCACAACAGATTCAGGCCTGGTCGCTAGACCCTGCGCACGGGCTTTTTTCGAACCAAGAGAAGGCTCGTTCCTAGAAGTAAAATTCCAACGAAGAT
>WLNS01000047.1 GCA_009699665.1 Actinomycetota bacterium | reverse complement strand
CTCGATGCGAGCCCCGAGCGAGGTTTGAACTCGCGACCCCTTCCTTACCATGGAAGTGCTCTACCACTGAGCTATCGGGGCGCTGCCGTGGGGCAAAATGCCGCCCGACACCGTACGAGACTATCAGGAACTTCGCGGGGCGAGCGAACCCCTTCGGCTAGACGTTGTGACTAATCAACCACGCATAAGGGTCGACGGGAGTGCCGCCAATAAGAATCAGGAAGCACGTGTGCGGAGCCGTCGAATTACCCGTGTTTCCCACTTGACCCAGGGCATCGCCAAGCTTCACCTGTTGCCCGACCTGAACGACAATTGAGTTTTCGAGCATGTGGTTGTAGTTGCTCTGGAAGACCTCGCCATTAATGACGTGATCAACAGTGACGTGCACGCCGTACCCGTTGTCGTTGGCGGGGTGAACATCGCTCACCACTCCATCAGCAATCGAGAGGATTGTCGTCCCCTCCGGAGCCATGATGTCGATCCCATACTCAAAACTGCTGCACACCGAACAGCCGGTCTCGCGCGGTCCGAACATATCGCCAAAGGGCCACGTTTCATGAAAGGGCCACTGAATTATCGAGTTGGGGTTGTTGATGTAGTTCGTGCCCCCGGGCTTGCGATTGCTTGTCAGCACAGATGAGATGGCATCGCGTGACGCCACGGCCTGAGCTGCGCTGCCCCTCACCTCTTGCCCTTTGGACGGAGCAACGGGTGCCGCGGTGGTTTGAAATTCGGCGTTTGCCGGCAAAGCCGCCACGAGGGCCAAACTGCCCACAAAAGCAAAGGCTAAAAAGGGAGCCCAGCGGCGGGCGGCGGTACGCTTCTTATTCGCTCCCTCAGGCGTAACCGTTTCGAGGCGACGACGACGGCGACGGCGAAGGGCTTCAGTGTTGCCCACACGAATGTCTTCTTTCGACGCGACGCTCCTGCGTTGCCGAACAAGGCGCGCGTTGCCAGTCGAGTGACGAGCCCTTCCCAAATAAAATCGGCGGGCTCGCGGACGCTTGCGTGAAAACAGATTCATAACGAATTTAATTTTACCGCGGCTTGCTGGGAAGAGCCCGCAATTAGTTGGCGTGGCTCGTTAGCCAGGCAAACGGATCAACGGCTGCACCGTCGACGTGGATCTCGAAATGCAAGTGCGCACCTGTCGATAACCCCGTGTCACCCACCTGGGCAATAATCTGGGTCACCGTGACGGCCTGACCCTCACTCACCAGAATGGAACCCGGCAGGAGGTGGCAATACCGACTCATGAACTGAAGCCCCCCCACATTGTGAGAAATTTCGACGAACATGCCGTCACCGTTGTTGTTGAGAGGATTCACTTTTGTGACAAACCCGTCGGCGACTACTTGAATGGGACGTCCCTCGCCCGCGTCAAAGTCAATACCTGCGTGCATCGTCGAACATCCCGAACATGGGGCCTCCCGAGCCCCAAACATGTCTGAGATGGGAACGGTCACGGCAAAGGGCCACTGAATCGTGCCAAACGGATTATTCACGTAGCTTGCCAGCGAGTGCCCGCCCGGCATGCTCCAGCCAGCAACCGTGCCGACGGAATCACGCACAACTGTCTGCTGAGCCCGCGCACCCGTCACTCGCTGATCGGCCTCGACAAGCTGCGATGAGGCCGCCAGGGGCGTCTCGGTCGCGGCATACGAGGGTAGTCCCGCGACGAGCGCCAGACCTCCGACCGATAAAAACGCGAGCACAGGAGCCCAGATGTTATTTTTGCGAAGAAGCGCGACGTTAACCCCACCTGGGCGACGTTTCTGTGCCCGACGGTTGCGCTTGCGAAGCTGCTCGAGAGACAAGACCGAATCGTGACCTGTCTCGAGCCCGGCGCCACGGGCGGACTTTTGCGAAGGGTTGGTCAGTCGACGGTAGTTCTTGATCTTGGCTGGACGTTGAGCACGTATGCGAAAAGGTTTAATGTGAAATCCTATGATTTTGCGGGTAGTAGGGCTTAGTTTGCGTGCTCCGTCAACCAGGCAAACGGGTCGATAGCCGCGCCATTAACGTGAATCTCGAAGTGCAAGTGGGCGCCCGTCGATGCGCCCGTGTCGCCCACCTGAGCCACAATTTGGGTCACCTTAACCGCCTGACCTTCGGCAACCATGATGGTGCCGGGCAGGAGGTGGCAGTACATGCTGTCAAACTTGAGGCCATTCACGTCGTGAGTGATGATCACGTACATGCCGTCACCATTGTCGTCATAGGGGTGAACCTTCGTCACGACTCCGTCGGCAACAATCTGAATCGGATACCCCTCACCCGCGTCAAAGTCGACCCCCTTGTGGTCAGCCGAGCACCAGTTACAGGGCGGAATGCGCCAGCCAAAGAGGTCTGAAATGGGAACGGTTACCGAGAAGGGCCACTGAATTGTGCCGTTCGGATTATTAACATAGCTGGCTGACGTGTAGCCACCAAACGAGGTGCGCAACGTTGTGGCCGATACGCCGTCGCGGCTGGCGGCGAGGGCTCCGGAACTTGCCTCGAGGCTTTGCCCGGGCAGGAACTTGGGTGTTTGTGATGCGTCGACCACGAGATCGTGCGAATTCGTGATGGCGACCACAGAAGATGAGTTTTGGAACTCCGCATTGGCCGGCAGGGCCGTGACAACGGCTAATCCGCCGACAAAGATCATCGCAAGTAATGGTGCAAGTTTTCTTCCGCGCGCGAGAGTAGACGTGTTGACCTTTGGGCCGGAGCGTCGCTTGCGCTTGCGCCCCGAAGGATTTGTCGCTGTCGTCCGGTCGATGGCCCGCGCCATGCGCGCGCGTGTGGTGTTCGAAGCCCGAACCGAAGTATCTGGGCCTGTCGATCGAGGCGCTGCCATTCCTGCCCCCTGAGGCGAACCGTCGGCGCGTGGTGCGCTGTCGACCTTGGGTAACGCCTGCGCGCTTGTTGACTGCGGGCTCGTGGGCATCGGAAGGCTCACGCTTTGCCCGATAGGAGATGCTGAGGAAGTTGCGGGCGTTGAGGGCAGCACAACTTGTTGAGCACGGCTCGGAGCCTGTGGCAGCACGCGACTACTCGGCTCGACCGATGCATCACCGCTGGCAGCCGCGGCAGCAGCTTCGCGTCGGCGAAGCTCCTTGCGACTGAGGTACGGCGGCTGGTCGTTCACGAGTCTCCCGTTGGTTGGACCGTTTCTCACGAACGGTGCAATTGTTACGATTTTATAAAGGATACCCTAGGTCTCAAATGAGTCGCCAATCGGGGCGGTTTTCGCAGAGGAGTTTCACAGGCCCGGAAGATCTGTCGCCCCCGACTCGAGAATCAGGTCAACGAGTTGTGAATAGAGGCCCGGTCCCGCCGCGACGAGTAGGTCTCTGCCCTCGGACGTGCCAGGAAAACCCCCGACCAGGGCGCCGGCCTCACGTGCAATGAGTGCCCCGGCGGCATGATCCCAGGGCGAGATTGTTTGCTCGAAATAGGCATCGACTCGTCCGGCGGCAACGGCACACAGGTCGAGCGAACTGGCACCTTCTCGACGAATGTCGCGGATGCGGGGAAGAATCGTGGCCATCATCGTGCCCTGATAGGCCCGCGTCTCGGCGCTGTAGGCGAAGCCGGTCGCAATGAGCGATGTTGCGAGATCGTTGGCCGCCGTAACACTCATTGCCCTGTCATTGCATGTTGCCCCCAGACCGCGGGCGGCCGAGAAAACCTCTCCCGATGAGGCGTTGACCACGGCGCCCGCCAGACCTGTCCACGTTGCGGGATCGGGATCGCCTTCGACAACGCCGATACTCACGGCCCAAGCTGGCAAGCCGTAGAGATAGTTCACCGTTCCATCAATGGGATCGACCACCCAGGTGAGTCCCGAGGTGCCGACCGTGGCCGCCCCTTCTTCGCCGAGCACGCCGTCGTGTGGGCGAAGGGTTGCGAGCCGCTCTCGAATCAATCGTTCCGTGGCCTGGTCCGCCTTCGTGACGATGTCGACGGCGCTCGATTTCTGCCCGGCAATGTCAACGCCAGAAAGACGCATCGTCAGCGCAAAGTGCCCAGCTTCAACGGCGATGGTGCGGGCGATGTCTCTGAGCTCAGCGCTCATTCTGACGCCTTCACGGTTTTAGTCACTACGGTCTCATTTCTTTTCTTGATGGCCGCAACAACGCGAATCGACGGTTTCTCGACCAGACGGTAAAAGACTTCGCCCACCGCCAGCGCTAAAACGAAGGCCCCGCCCGACCAGAACACCATGAGCCACGGGTTGTCTTCTTGACGCGGTAGGAAAATGGATGCGGTGTAGCCGACCGCAAGAATGATCGGCGCCTGCACGAGATAGATGCTGTACGAGCGTTGTCCCAAGTACTGCGGCACGCGCAGAGAGAAAACCTTGCTCACCGTGGGGCTGTGGTTAGCCAGATACATAAAGATGAGGGCCGCGAGCGTAACGGTCACCATCCACGGTCCGGTATGACGTGCGTGCGTGATTCCGAAGAAGAGTTGCAGCAGGCGTCGTGACGCGAACAGCGCGATACCAACGGTGAGCAACGGCGCTGTCAGCCACCAGCGGGCGGGCGGCATCGTGATTTTTGAGATCACCGCGCCCGCGGCGAACATCGCCACGAATCCCACAACCATGTGTTGCGAGATCCACACCAGCACGCCCATGGCCAGCATCGTCGGCAGCCAGCGTTTCCAGGTGGCACCGATCGCGTCGGCGAACACAATGACCGCCGGCAAAATCAGCGAGAACAGGATTTCGTACTGCATCGTCCACAGCGAGCTGTTCACTGACGTCACGCCGTCAAAGACGACGAGGTTGCGAATGATGTCGACCACGTTGAAGTCAAAGAGTTGACGTGCCGCCCAGTCCCCTTGAGGGGTGACATATCCGGGGGTCGCCGCAATCGTGTTCATGTAGATCTGGGCGATGATGCCCAATGCAAATGCCCCGGCAATAGGAATGAATAGGCGAACGAATCGCGACGCGAGGAATCGCGGGCTGGCGGCAACGCTCGGCGCGTATGCCCGGGCGAGCACGAATCCCGAGAGCACGAAGAATATGGGCACGGCTTCGCCCGGCAGCCCGAGGGGCATGAAGAAGGCAGACCAATCGAACCGAAAGTGAAAGAACAGATGGGCAAGAAAAGCACTCAGCAGTGACGAGTGGCCGAGCACCACCATGAGGGCCGCCAACCCGCGCAGGCCGTCGATCGAACTAATTCGCGAGGACGCCATGCCTCTATTCTGGCGCCCGCAGCCCCGAAGAGCTCGCTACTCGTCACCAAGGATTTTGGCGAGTAGCGCGCGCAAAATCCCGAGCTCATCTGACGAGAGGTTCTTACTCAGCTGTGCCTGCACGTCCTCAACAAGAGGCTTGAGCCGTTCCCATTCTCGACGGCCATCCGCGGTGAGATCGAGCACATTGCGGCGGCGATCGTCGTCAGCCGGCACACGCGAGAGCAGACCGTTTTTTTCCATGCGAATGCAAATATCGGCCACCGTCGAGCGATCGAGATCAAGTTCGTCGCAGATCTCTTTTTGAGCGAGTCCGGGACGACGGTCCAAGACCGCCATGACCCCGTATTGAACGCTCGTGACGTCACCGGATATGACCGATTGCCAGGTTGCGACGTGCTTTTGCTGTGCTCGTCGGAGCAAAAAGCCGGTGTGCCGCTGCGGTTCGCGCGTCTCTTCGCTCATCGGACGACCGGAGGCGTCGCGCCCGTGCTCGCGAGTCCGGGCATCACGGCTGCTCCCTCATGAATGCCCCAAAGAACTCCCCGAGTTCGTCACGTGCCTCAAGGGGCAGCACGAGGGCCACGTATTGATCGGGGCGCACGACGATCAGAGCACCACGCTCGCGACTCACGCCTCTCAGGTCAAAGATGTCGATACCTAATTTATGGTCGGAGGTAAAGGCCTTTTCGTTATCCCGCAGGCGAAATTTACCCACTTCGGGTCGAAGAAGGGCCGGCATATCTTCGATGCTGAGGTCGCGGTGGTACTCCTGAAAAATGGCGCGGACATCGAAGACCGCGTCCCGATCCCTGCCACGCGGGGTGAACCTATTTACGGCAGATCCGGGGTCAGTGTCGAGATAGTCCATCAATGCCCGCAGGCGTGGTGCGTGGTTGCCGCCGACGGTCGAGTCGGCAAAGGCATAGAGCCGCCAACGTCCATCGGCACGCGCAACATGTCCCAGTTGCATGGGCTTGGCATCGGCCAGCCGGACGACGGGACCAGAGTGAAAACGCTGACCCACGGGATAACCGGTCGCGAGGCCCTGGTTGTCTTCGGTGCCGGTGAGAAGTGACCGTTGATACTGGGTGGCCATGCCCGCTGTGAACCGGCCGCCCTGCATGAATGCGTCTTGCAAAGCCTTCGGATCAATCCCCTGGCGGTCGGGATTATTCGGATCTGTGGGCGGTGAGCCCATGATTTTTGACCATGCCATGTCGTAGTTGATCAGATCGTGCGCAATCTGGTGCCGTTCCCCGTGATACGTGTGAAGCAGCGATTCGGGGCTCCGGCCCTCGAGAACCGCGGCCAGTTTCCAGCCGAGGTTAAATGTGTCTTGCATCGAGACATTCATGCCCTGCCCAGACTTGGCACTGTGCGTGTGGCAGGCATCGCCCGCAATGAACACGCGGGGTGTTCGGGTCTCGCGTTCCGCGTCGGGCACATCGTCAAACCCGTCGGTCACGCGATGGCCGACCTCATAGATCGAGAACCACGCGACGTCTTTAACGTCAAGCGTGTAGGGCAGCAGGACGTGCTTCACCACGTCGATGACCTGCTCGACGGTCATGTCGCGGCCCTTGTCGCGGTTGTTGGGGTCGACCTCACCGAGGTCAACGTAGAGGCGCACGAGGCGACCACCCTCGCGAGGGATGATCAGCAGATTTGAGCCGTTGTCAGACTGTATGGCCGCCTTGAGTCGCATGTCAGGAAAAGTGGTGTTCGCGAGCACGTCGATGACGCCCCAGCGATGATTCTGGAATTTGCCCTGCAGTGCGCGCCCGATGGACTCGCGCACGACGCTCTTGGCACCGTCTGTACCCACCACGTACTTTGCGCGCACTGTGATGACCGAACCATCCGGAGCCTTGAGGGTTGCTAACACCGGATGGGTTTTTGAGCCCGTGGTGTCTACCTCGACGCCGAGCATTTCGTAGCCGTAGTCCGGTGCCAGCTTGCTGGCCGAGCGGGCCATGAATTCGAGAAAAAAGTCGTGAACGCGCACCTGATTGACGATGATGTGCGGAAACTCAGAGAGGTCGTCTTCGACGTCTTGGATTCGGCCGGTTCGCATGATGTTGGCACAGTTCTGGGGATCCGGTCGCCAGAAGACGGTTTCGTTGACCCAGTAGGCCTCCTCGACAATTCGTGAGGCAAAGTCGAACGCCTCGAACGTCTCGACCGACTTGCACGAGATGCCGTCTGCTTGGCCGATCTGCAAAGGTCCCGTTCGACTCTCCACGATGCGCGTCGAGATGTGCGGAAAGACAGAGAGCTGGGCTGACAGGAGGAGACCCGCGGGTCCCGTTCCCGCAATGAGCACGTCAACCTCGGCGGGCAGGCTCGTCGGACGCAAGGCCACCGAGGCGTCGGCGGGCTTGATCAGTGGATCTCCGACAACGAAGCCATCGGTATGAAACTGCATCTTCGCGCACCTTTCCCGGCGTCTGCCGAGACGTATTAGTCAGTACCCCAACTATTTCACCGGCGGCGAAGAAATGCAAGGCCTACCCGTGACGAAATGTGGCTATTCGGTCACGGGGAGCGTCGATGGCTCTGCCGACTCAGAAGAGGGCGGGCTCAGCTGCCGGTGCTGGCAGATCCCCGCATGATTGTGGCAGCCTCGGCGGCAAGATCTCGACCGGACGTGTAGGGCTCGCGCCAAATGGCAAGAGCATCAGCCACGAACGGAGGAAGGATGGAGCGGCTGAACGCCTCCACTCCAATCGGGCCCGTATAGCCGGCGGCGATGGCGTGCCGCACGACAGCAGCGTTGTCGACAATTCCCGTGCTCAGCATTCCGCGGCCAGATTGCCCCAGTTCGAGGTATCCCAGCTTGGGCAAGGCGAGGTCGATGGCGGCAAAAATATCCGCCTCTTCGATGGCCATGTGGAAGCTGTCCAGGTGAATCCGCAGGTGTTGGGATTCGCTTTTCGAAACGAAATCCATTGCCTGTGCGGCCGTGTTCACCACCGAGGTCTCGTAGCGGTTCAAGACCTCAAACGTCATCGTGACGCCCTTGTCGTGAGCGTAATCGGCAGCGGCACCCACCTCGCGGGCGGCCCGAGCGAAATAATCCGGATCTGTGGGAGCCAGGGGATGGCCGAAGATTCCGTAAGGAACACCGTTGAGTTGCGGAGAGCCGAGCGCGACGGCAAAGTCGACGAGGGCACGCAATCCCGCCACACCGGCAGCGCGCTCTGCCTCATCGGCAGACCCCACCTGGGACTCGGGCGCCATTCCGCCGCACATGGTGATGGGCAGCAGAGAACGCTCGGCACACAGCCCGCGAATCCACGCGGCGTCGGTGGCTGCTGGGTCCATTGGCGGAAGCACGACGTAGGTGTAACCCAGCTCGGCCAATGAATCCAGCATTCCTGGCAGTTCCGTCTGTGACGGATCACCAATGATGACATTGACGAGGCACGACATGGGAGGCGTGCGCACGGTTAGGCCTTTGCGCCGATAACCGCTGCGACGGCCTCAATCGTGGCGCTCAAGCCATAGCCGTGCTTGTCGCGCAACTCTTCGTCGCTACCAAACCCGGCGAAGACCTGCGGGATGCCCAGGCGCTTGAAGGCCGTGAGGTTGATGCCGCGGTCAACAACCACATCGGCGATGCGCGAGGCGAGACCGCCGTAGGCCAAGTGATCCTCGACAACAACGAAACGTCCGCCGGTTTCCTTGGCGCACTTTTCGATGAGATCCGCGTCGATGGGCTTGAGGGTGAACATGTCGACAACCCGAACGGAGTGGCCGTCCTTCTCCAGGGCGTCGGCTGCCTCGAGCGCCTGGGCAACGGTGGTGCCGTGGGCGAATAGGGTGACGTCCGAGCCCTCGCGCGCCACGATTCCCTTGCCGATTCTGATGTCGTGCGCGCCCGGTTCGTAGATAGCGAGGTCGCTCTTGCCCACGCCGAGGCGAATGTAGATGGGGCCGGTCATCTTCATCGACTGGCGCAAGATCTCGCCGACCATGAGCGGGTCGCCAATCGACGTCACGGTCATGTTGGTCAGGCTGCACATGAGCGAGAGGTCTTCGACGGCATAGTGTGTGGAACCGCCGTTGCCGACGAGTCCGCCGTGCGTGCCGATGATCTTGACCGGCAGGTTGGGGTAACAGACGTCGGAGCGAATCTGCTCCACCGTGCGCATGCTCAAGAAGGGGAGCATTCCCGACACAACGGGGATGTTTCCTTCGTAAGCCAAGCCCGCGGCAACACCTACGGCGGCCTGCTCAGCGAGACCCACATCGATAAACCGATCCGGAAACTTCTCACGGAACTCGACCAGGGTCATGCCGATGTCGGGCGTGACCGTCCACAGGTTGGGGTACTCATCGCCGAGATCGGCGAGCGTCTGGCCAATGATTGTGCGGGCGGAGAACCACTCGCCGAAGGTAAAGGTAACGGGCATTAGTTCGATCCCTTCGAAGCGCGAGAGGACTCGAGTGATGCCATGGCCTTGGCGAGGTCTTCCTGGCCGAGCGAACCGGCGTGCCACGCCAGGTTGCGCTCCATAAAGTCGACGCCCTTGCCCTTGATGGTCTCGCAAATGATCACGGTGGGTCGGTTGCTTGAGGACGGCGGAAGTCCGTCCAGTGCAGCAACCAAGCTGGCCATGTCGTGGCCGTCGGCCATCACCACATTCCAGCCGAAGGCGGCCCATTTGTCGGGATATGGCTCGAGGGCAACGCGCTCCTCGGCGTGACTCGTCATGAGCTGGCGGTTGCGGTCGATGATGGCCACAAGGTTACCGAGCTCGCTACTGCGTGCCGCCATAGCGCCCTCCCAGACCGAGCCCTCGCCCGTTTCACCGTCGCCCATGAGGACAAAGACACGGTGCGACTCATTGCGCTGGCGAGCACTCTTGGCCATGCCCACGCCGATCGGCAGGCCGTGACCGAGAGAACCGGTGGATGCCTCGACGCCCGCTAGCTGAACCTTGCACGGGTGCATGCCGAACGCGCTGTCGAGTTGGCCGTAGGTGTTGACGATGTCGTCGAACTCAAAGAATCCGCGCATGGCCATGGCGATGTACATGCACACCGCGGCGTGACCCTTGCTCAAAATAAAGCGGTCGCGGCCGGAGTTT
>WLNS01000046.1 GCA_009699665.1 Actinomycetota bacterium | reverse complement strand
CGCCCAGCGTGGCGCTCAGGTACACCTCGGCACACAGCTGAAGTCTGCCGCAGGCGGAAAGATCGAACTGTCTTCGGGCGAAACGTTCAACTCAGACCTGATTATTTGGACGGCCGGCGTGATGGCCAATCCGGCGCTCGGCCAGACCGACTTCCCCTTGGATGATCGTGGCCGCCTGCGGCTTCGTGCTGACCTGCGCGTTGAAGGTGACGACGGCATTCTCGAGGGTGCGTGGGGTGCGGGAGACGCCACCGCCGTGCCCGACCTCACCGGCGGGGGTTTCGGCGGTTTCTGCGTGCCGAACGCCCAGCACGCCGTTCGTCAAGCCAAACTGTTGGCCAAGAACATCACGGCGACAATTCGCGGTGAGGGAGTGCGCGATTACTTCCACAAGAATCTCGGTGTCGTCGCCGGCCTCGGCCTCAACGTCGGAGTTTTTCAATCGGGTGGTCTCGTGTTGACGGGTTATCTAGCTTGGCTGGCCCACCGCGGTTATCACGGATTGGCCATGCCGACGTTCGAGCGCAAGTACCGAGTCATCTCGGGCTGGTGGAACAACTTCTGGTTAGGTCGCGATATCGCGTCGCTCACTGCCTACAAGACCCCGCGTGCGTCATTTGAGGAATACGCCGTCCGCGTTCGGTAGCCTGTCGGGGTCGACTAACAACGGGCCCCCATAGCCCAATCGGCAGAGGCAGACGACTTAAAATCGTTCCAGTCTGGGTTCGAGTCCCAGTGGGGGCACGAACAAAACGACCGGTTTTCGACCGGTCGTTTTGTTCGTGTTCCTGCTTGCGCGAGAACCCTCCGTGGGCCCCCGCTCGCACCGTCACGAGCATGTCTCGTGGCGCGTAGTGCGAGTAGGGGAGTCGAGTCCCAGTGGGGGCACTCAACTGAGTCTGGCGCGCACGATGCGGAGCAATCTCGATTCAAATTCTTCGAAGGTTTCGCCTTCATCGTTGAGAAAGGTGCCTCCATACATCGACCGAAACACGACTTCTGTGTAAAGCGTCTGGCACACCTCAAATGCGTTTCGAGGGTCGTTGCCGGGCAGGAGGTCCGCCATGGCTTGAACAAGGGCACGAGATTGCGCTGAGCCTCGACCCAACAACGATTCATTGACGGATGCGTACCTGATCACGGGTTGTAAGAAGGCCTTATGTTCCTCAAACGTCTTCGCCACCACGTCAATGACTGCTGAGAGTCGAGAGAGGGATTCACGAGGCGTCTCTGAAGCTTCCTCAAGGTACGAGTCCTGAGTCGTGAGCACGTTCTGCATGCCTCTTTCGTAGACAGCCCAGAAGAGTCCGCTGAGTCCGTCAACTCGGGAGTAAATCGTGGGGGCTGTCACCTTGGCCTCTTTGCACACCGCAGTGATCGTCATCGCTTCCCAGCCACCCTCGACCAGAAGCTTTGTGCCCGCCTCGAGAATTCGTTCCCAGGAATCGATGCTTCGCGCTTGACGAGGCCTGCGAACGCCAGAAGGTTGTTGCCCGGCAGGTGAAGTCATAGTTCCATCCTGCCGGGCAATTCCGTGCATTGGTGCCTTAAGCCGGAATCAACACGCTCTCGCCCATTTCGGCCAGCTGATCCTGGATTTCCTTCGGGCTGCGCTCACCAATCTGCTTCTGCAGGAACTTCGTGTTGTCGAAGAAGAAGTCCCGAACGGGCCGGAGGAATGCCGGGGCATGGTGGAACATCTGCCCGAGCTGGTAGGCCATTTGGACCTGCGTCGTGGTGTGGGGGATGCGCGGCGTTTCGTAGGCCACCAAGGCCGCCGCCACAGCGGCGGTATCCGCGAGGTCCACCTTGGCAAGATGTTGCGCAATGAAATAACCGTCACAGATGGACATGCCGGCGCCGTAAGCGGCGTACGGAGAGGTTGCGTGTGCCGCGTCTCCGGCGATCGTGACACGCCCCTTCGACCACTTCTTGAGCGGAACGCGGTCGCGAATGACCCAGTGTTGAATGTTCTGCTTCGGGGTTCCCGCAATCAATGCTTGCAGCGGCCCCGACGTGAACGGCTTCGCCAGCTCGGCTGCGCGAGCAGCAAGATCGTCGGCTGGCGGCAGGGTAGCGTCACGACCTTCGAGTACCCACCATTGGGCCCCATCCTTGCCTTTGGTTCGGATGGCGGTGTAACTACCTTGAACCTTGTTGCTGTGGGCCACAACGCACTCGCCCATCGGTGTCCCCTTCGGCACGTTGAGCGTGTAGCCGCCGATGATTTGAAGATTGTGCTCTCGCTTGGGAGATGAACCCCAGAGCTTCTCGCGAACAATCGAGTCGATGCCGTCGGCCCCAATGAGAATCGGTGTCTCAACGTGTGACCCATCAGCAAGAGTCAACTCAACGTGAGTTCCTTTGTCGACGAAAGTTTTTACGTCAACCCCAAACTTGATCATTCCCTTGGGGACTGCTTCGAGCATGCGTGAATAGAGGTCTGGGCGCAGCATCCCAATGAAACCGCCGCCATAGTCGCGGATAACCTCAGGCCGAAGTTGCACATCGGCCCGAATCTTTCCCTTGGTGTTTTGAAAAGTCGAGTGGCAGGGTGCGCCAAGGTCAACGGTGTTAACTCCGATGAGGTTGAGGGCCTTGATTGCGGGCGGCCACAGGTTCAGGATGTTGCCCGCGGGTCGAGCTTCTTTATAGCGCTCAAAGACGACGACGTCTTTGCCTGCCGTGTGCAGGGCGAGCGCCGTAGCCATTCCGGCAGGGCCGGCACCGAGTACAACAATGGGGTTCTTCGAAGACAATTTAACTCCTCCTTGAGTTGGTGTGACTGTGAGCGTAGCTCCTTTCGCAAAAAATATAAAGCCTTTATAGTTATTTTCACGGCTAACGAAAAGAGACACAGAATGTCCATTACGAAAATCGATTGGGTCGCAACAAAACTCACGGATCAGTCCCTGGATTCGGCACGTTCGTTTGGCGCGGCGCTCGGGCTGAGCGTCATCGTGGACACTCCAACTCAACTCATGATGCAAGCGCCTGATGGCGGCGTTGTCGAGTTTTGTTCAACGGACTACGACGGTCCCGCTCACCTTTTTGAACGGCATGAAATGGTCTTCGGGTTTGCCGTGACTGATATCGTGGCCGACGGTGCGAAACTCATCGACGCCGGCTTTGAATCGGTGACGGATGTAACCGACGGTGGTCCCGTCATGTTTCAACACTTTCGCGGACCCGGCGGCCGCAATTATGGTCTGATCCAGCACAAGTAACCCCGTGAATTCAGAAGTCCCGGCCTCGTGAAATCCGGTCGGCGAAGTGGACCTTCGCATCCATGATTCTTTCGGGCGACTTTCAGGCTTGCCCCCATACGATAGGAACATGGACGTTCTCATTCCGATCATCATTGTCATTGTTGTTGTCGCCCTGATCGTTGGTATTTACCTCTGGGCCACATACAACTCGCTGGTTACCCTCAACGTTCGCGTTGACGAAGCGTGGAGCGATATCACGGTTCAGCTCAAGCGACGGGCAGATCTTATTCCCAACCTGATTGAGTCGGTAAAGGGATACGCCAAACACGAGAAGGCCGTCTTCGAGAACGTCACGAAGGCGCGTGCCGCCACCATCTCGGCCCAGGGGCCGGCCGAGGCCGCCAAGGCCGAAGGCATGATGCAGAACGCTCTGAAGAGCATCTTCGCCGTAGCCGAGGCTTACCCGCAGCTGCAGGCCAGCGCCAACTTCCTCCAGCTTCAGGGTGAACTGGTCGATACCGAAGACAAGATTCAGGCCGCGCGCCGCTTCTACAACGGTGGCGTTCGCGAGTTCAACACGAAGATCAAGGTGTTCCCCAACAACATGTGGGCCAAGCGCCTCGGCTTCGGCCAGCGCGAGTTCTTCGACGTTGCCGATGCCGCTTCGTTGCAAGAGCCACCGCGCGTTGCGTTCTAACACGTCATTCGGCGCACCCTCACTCGCACCTTCGTTCTCACTGCTCAACGGGTAGGTATTCGTGTATTCCGCAATAGCGGCCAATAAGCGCAACACCGTCTTCATCATGGTGATCTTCTTCATCATCATTGGCGGACTCGGTTGGGTGGCCAGTTACATGTATGGCGACCTCACGATTCTGTTCGTTGTGGTCATCATCGCCATTCTCTACACGGTGATGCAGTACTTCGCGGCCGGGTCGCAGGCACTCATGTTTACCGGCGCAATCCAGATTCAGCGCGAACAGAATCCTCGCCTCTGGAACGCGGTAGAAAACATCTCCATCACGACGGGCACGCCCATGCCCAAGGTCTACATCATCAACGATGCGGCACCCAACGCTTTCGCCACCGGACGCGACCCGAAACACTCAGCGATTGCGGTCACGTCGGGATTGCTCGACATCATGGATGACGCCGAGCTCGAGGGTGTCATCGCACACGAAATGGGGCACATTCAAAACTACGACATTCGCGTCTCGATGATCGTGTTCGGCCTTGTTGTGGCAGTGGGCCTCATTGCCGATATTTTGCTGCGCATGTCATTCTTTGGTCGCGGCAACCGAGACAACAACAATCCGATTGTGGCGATTCTGGGTCTCGTGGCGATCATCATTGCGCCGCTCGTCGCCCTGCTGGTGCAGCTGGCCGTATCGCGCCAGCGTGAATACCTGGCCGATGCCACGGGAGCGCTCACCACACGCCACCCCGAGGGGCTGGCAAGTGCGCTGCAAAAGCTCGGTGAATACGGCGCACCGGTGCGGCGCAAGTCCTCGAGCATGTCACACATGTGGATTTCTGACCCCGATAAGCCGGGCTTTGCCGCTCGCTTGTTTTCGACGCATCCGCCCATTACTGAGCGCATCGAGCGCCTGCATGACATGGGTGGCAAGTTCTAGAGCCTAAGATTTCGTTATGACCCGCACGTTATCTATTCCTGGCCCGACCTTGGCCGAATTCGAGGCGGCTCGTGCTGTTGTGGCTCACGTGGCCCAAGTGACGCCCATGGAATCATCGCGGTTCCTGTCACGGGCGCTGGGTTCCGAGGTGCTGCTCAAGTGCGAAAACCTGCAGCGCACGGGCAGCTATAAGCTTCGCGGCGCCTATAACCTGATTTCGTCGTTGACCGACGAAGAGCGCAGTCGTGGCGTGGTGGCGGCTTCCGCAGGCAATCACGCGCAGGGAGTGGCCCGGGCCGCTCATGCTCTGGGCATCAAAGCCACGATCTTCATGCCCATCGGTGTTGCCCTGCCCAAGCTTCAGGCCACCCAGGACTACGGCGCTGAGGTTGTCTTGGCCGGCAATATCTTTAACGAGTCGCTCAAAGCTGCCAAGGATTTTGTTGCCGAAACCGGTGCTATTTTCATCCCGCCGTTCGACCACCCCGCCGTCGTTGCGGGTCAGGGCACGCTCGGCCTCGACATCCTGGATCAGGTTGCCGATGTCGATACGGTCATCGTTCCCATCGGTGGAGGCGGTTTGATTTCGGGCGTCGCCAGTGCCATGAAGCAGCGGGCGGCTGAGCTGGGCCGGTCACTGCGCGTGATCGGCGTTCAGGCCGAGAATGCAGCCGCTTATCCGCCGTCGCTTGCC
Organism: Actinomycetota bacterium; assembly: GCA_009699665.1. GTDB lineage: Bacteria > Actinomycetota > Actinomycetes > Actinomycetales > Microbacteriaceae > UBA963. Next base: position 4,826 of record WLNS01000046.1, on the reverse strand, counting down.
GCTGGCAAGCCCGTCAAGATTGACGTGCTCCCGACAATTTCTGACGGTATCGCTGTGGCTACCCCCGGAGCGCTGAACTTTGAGATCATCAAGAACGTCGTCGACGAAGTGGTGACCGTGAGCGACGATGACACGGCGCGTGCGCTGGTGCTTCTGCTCGAGCGGGCAAAGCTTGTTGTCGAACCCGCGGGTGCCGTTGGTGTGGCGGCCATTCTGGCGGGAAAGGTTACCAACGCGGGAAAGACCGTTGTCATTCTTTCTGGTGGCAACATCGACCCCATGCTGATGCAACGCATCATCGCGCACGGGCTCGCAGCCTCAGAGCGTTATCTGAAACTGCGCATCATGCTGCCGGACCGTCCGGGGCAACTTGCCCGCACAGCACAATTGGTGTCCGAGGCAAATGCCAACGTCGTCGAAGTGCTGCACACGCGCCACGGCAAACTTCAGATCAACGAGGCAGAACTTGAACTGCACATCGAAACGCGCGGTCACGATCACCGCCTGGCTGTCGTCAAAAAGTTGACCGACGAGGGCTACCAGGTTCGCATCTTGGCAGACGATTAACCGGTGAAGGTTTCGACGTTCGTGATCGTGACAGAAATCTCGAGACCGTTTGGCGCCGTGTAAGAGGTTGATTCGTTGACTTTGAGTCCCATGATGGCCGCGCCTAGCGGACTCGACTCGCTGCGAACATCCATATCGACGCCGGCGGCGATCTCACGACTGCCCAACAAAAAACGCTCGTCATCACCAGCAACAATGGCGGTCACTACCGTTCCGGGTTCAACGACACCGTGACTTGTCGGCGCTTCGCCGACCTGGGCCTCTTTCAGGATGTGTTGCAGCGTGCGGATTCTCGCCTCCATCTTGCCCTGCTCGTCTTTGGCGGCGTGGTATCCACCGTTTTCCTTGAGGTCGCCCTCTTCGCGCGCGGATTCGATGCGCTTGGCAATTTCTTCTCGGCCGCGGGTGCTCAAATCGTCGAGTTCCGCCTGCAGGCGGTCGTAGGCCTCTTGCGTGAGGAAGGGTGTGGTCTGTTCAGCCATAAAGAGAGACTAGGTCAGCCAACACGAAGAGACCAAACCGGTTACGGCGGGCGAGATGACGCGAAGTGTTACTTGGTCGTGGCGGGTGTCGACCGAAGACGCGGCATAGGTGATCACTTTCCAGCCGACGACGGCAAAACCCTTGTCGAGCGCCTTCACGGCACAGGCCGCCGCATGATCGGGGGTAATCGAGACATCAAACATCACCGTGACGTTATCTCCGTCAATCGAGAATCCGGTATCGGTGGCTATAGCGTGCGGCCCCCAGCCAATCGGATTTGCCCAGACGAACCACGCCGCGGTGATACCGAGAATCAGAGCAACGATGCCACCCACAACGATGGCTGCTCGTCGCGGCGACGCCGTGCGTCCGTATCGATCCTCGCGCGATATCGCAGACATGCTTTCTCCTCGGGGAGTTCGCCGACGGGCGGACTAGGCTTGTTCTACAAGGCTAACGGCCCCAGGGTCTCAGGAGGACGCGTGTTCATCGCCGCAGATACAGCAATCGACCCCAACATTGTGACCCCGGGTGCGGTCGGGTTTATTGCTACCTTCGTGGTTGCCGTCGCCACTGTTTTTCTGGTCTGGGATATGGTTCGTCGCATTCGCCGGCAACGCTATCAAGCCGAGATTGAGGCAAAGCTTGATGCCGAGCAGTCCGCCCGTGTCGTCAAGAAGTAGACACCGGCTGTGCTGACGACAATACGAGTGAGTGCCATTCGCCACGGGGGTGTGGCGTGAGCAACCAGCGAGACAAACCCGGCTTGATTTATGGACTCTATGCACGGCGCCTGCGCAAAGGTTTGGACCGCACACGTCTTCCTCACCACATCGGCATGATTGTTGATGGAAATCGACGGTGGGCCCATGAGCGCGCATTGGGCTCGAGCGCGCACGGTCACCGAGCCGGAGCGCGCAAGGTGCCCGAGTTCTTAGTGTGGTGCGACGAACTGGGCATCGGCATGGTGACGCTTTACCTGCTGTCGACCGACAACCTTTCCGGACGTTCCCCCGAAGAACTTCGCGAACTCTTCGACATCATTGCCGCACTGGCCGAAGACTTGGGTCATCAGCGCAACTGGAAAATCAAGCATGTCGGTCGAGACGGCGGCCTGGATGCTGACCTGTTGAGTCGCCTCGTTGCCGTCGAAAAGAGCACCGCGGCCAACACTGGCCTGCACGTCAACCTGGCCATCGGCTACGGCGGACGCGCCGAGATCGCCGACGCCGTGCGAAGCATCATTCGAGAACATGAAAAGGCCGGCGGCAAGATTGACGATCTCGCCGAGAGCCTGTCGCCCGAGCTGATTGGTGATCACCTCTACACCGGGGGACTACCCGATCCCGACCTGGTCATCCGCACCTCGGGAGAGCAGCGACTGAGCGACTTCATGCTCTGGCAGAGTGCGCACTCCGAGTTCTACTTTGTTGAGGCGCTGTATCCCGACCTTCGTGAGGTTGACTTTTTGCGCGCCATGCGCGATTTTGCTCGGCGTGAGCGGCGCTACGGCACCTAGTCGCGTCTGACACATGAGGGCTTTCGCAAACATTTGTCACAGACATTTCAGCCGGGCGTGTCGCAGGTCACTCCCGAGTGTGGTGCGACGTAGTTTGTTGCCATGACCCCGCAACGGAGTGGTGCGCCCAAGTCAACGACGGCGAGTTCGCGCCAGACATCGCAAACGTCCGAATCACCCGCGAAGGGTCGCCAGACCGAGCGAACATTCGTTCTCGATACGTCTGTTCTCCTGTCGGATCCCACGGCACTTTTCCGTTTCGCTGAACACAGCGTGGTCATTCCCGTCATCGTCATTAGTGAGCTCGAAAAGAAACGGCACGATCCCGAGATTGGTTACTTCGCCCGCCAGGCCTTGCGCGCTCTCGATGATCTGCGCATCAAGCACGAGCGCCTCGACTTTCCTATTCCGCTCGACGGTGGGGGCTCGATTCGTGTTGAGTTGAACCATTCCAACCAGGCAGTACTCCCCTCGGGGTTGCAGCTGGGCGATAACGATTCGCGCATCCTTGCCGTGGCGCTCAACTTGGCGGGCGATGGCCTCGAGGTCACGGTGGTCAGCAAAGACCTGCCCATGCGCGTTAAGGCCGCTTCGATTGGCCTGTCAGCCGAAGAGTATCGGGCCGAATTGGCCACCGACCCGAGTTGGATGGGCACATCGGAGGTCACCCTCTCGAGTGACGACATGGCCGATCTCTACGAGACCGAAAAACTCCGCACCCGGGACGTTATCGGCCTACCCATCAATACCGGTCTCGTTATTCATTCCGAGCGCGGCTCGGCGCTGGGTCGTGTCGTTGCCGACGGTGAGATCCATCTCGTGCGCGGCGACCGTGACTTGTTCGGACTGCACGGTCGTTCGGCCGAACAGCGTCTGGCCATCGACATGTTGCTCGATCCGCGATTGGGCATCGTGTCGCTGGGAGGACGCGCGGGCACCGGCAAGTCGGCACTGGCGCTGTGTGCCGGCCTCGAGGCCGTTCTCGAGCGTCAACAGCACAAGAAGATTGTGGTCTTCCGGCCCCTCTATGCCGTGGGTGGGCAGGAGCTGGGCTACCTTCCCGGTGATCAGGGCGAAAAGATGAATCCGTGGGGCCAGGCCATCTTTGATACTCTCGGCGCCCTGGTGTCGCAGAACGTTATCGACGAAGTTGTCGAACGCGGCTTGCTCGAAGTTTTACCACTCACGCACATCCGTGGTCGCTCGCTTCACGATGCTTTTGTGATTGTTGACGAGGCACAGAGCCTCGAGCGCAACGTGCTGCTCACTGTGCTCAGTCGCATCGGGCAGAACTCACGAGTCGTGCTGACGCATGATGTGGCACAGCGCGACAACCTGCGGGTCGGTCGCCACGATGGAGTTGCCAGCGTGATCGAAAGCCTGAAGGGTCAATCACTCTTCGCGCACATCACCCTCACGCGATCAGAACGTTCGGCCATCGCAGCTTTGGTGACCGAGCTGCTCGAAGGACTCTAACGCACACAACGCGATACGCAATCTTTAGCGCGCGTTTCGCGTCAGGTTGATATCTGTTCACCTGTACAAGGGTGAATGAAGTTGTGACCGTGCCCCTGTTCCACAGGTATGTAGCAATTGGTGATTCGCTCACCGAGGGACTCGGAGACGACCGCTTTCACTGGGACCGCACTCATGGCGGCTGGGCCGATCGCCTCGCGGCTATCGTGCACGAATCGAACCGTCGCCAGGGCGAAAGCTTTGCTTACGCCAACCTGGCCGTACGTTCACGAAAACTCGAGCAGGTCATGTCGACGCAACTCGACCACGCGCTTGCCCTCACTCCCGATCTGGTGACCGTCATGGCGGGCGGAAACAACCTGTGGCGCAAAGACATTGACTGGCACGATTTGCGCCGGGTGTATCGCGATGGACTCTCTCGCCTGCGCGACAGTGGCGCCACTGTGCTGGTTGCCAACAGCATCAACCCCGTGCACGTGCGGGCTTTTGCCTCGGGACGCGGGCGAGCGGCGCGCATGACCGAGATGATTGAGAGTTTGGCCGCTGAAGTGAACTGCGGCGTCATCGACCTGTTCCGTCTCTCGCTCTTGCATGATGTGCGCTCGTGGGCGCGCGATCGTGTGCACTTTGGGCAGGGGGCGCACAGCGTGGTGGCCAACCAAGCGGCCGACCTGCTGGGCCTCACGGATCGAATTCTTATGCCAGAAAACGAGTTGCTCGCGCACGCGCGTCTCACGACAAGCGACTGGCTCATGTGGTTGACGAAGGATGTCACACCGTT
>WLNS01000045.1 GCA_009699665.1 Actinomycetota bacterium | reverse complement strand
TACGTGGCGCACAGCCGGCAAAACATTGCCGACGAAATCGCCGAGAAGTATGGCGCGACGGCCGGTTTCGACAGCTACACCGAGCTGCTCGCGCAGCCAGATCTCGACGGTGTGCTGCTGGCTTCGCCCACCCAGATGCACCACGACCAGACAATCGAGGCGTTGCGAGCGGGCAAGCATGTGATGGTCGAGATCCCCATGGCCGACAATCTCGCCGGTGTGCAAGAGATTGTGGATGTTCAAGCCGAGTCCGGACTGATCGCCATGGCGGGTCACACGCGTCGGTTCAACCCGTCCCACCAGTACGTGCACAACAAGATCGTTGCGGGAGATTTCGCGATTCAGCAGATGGACGTGCAGACCTACTTCTTCCGCCGCACAAACATGAACGCCATGGGAAACCCTCGGTCGTGGACCGACCACCTGCTCTGGCATCACGCGGCGCACACGGTCGACCTGTTTCAGTATCAAACCGGCGAAAAGATTGTGAAGGCCAACGCCCTTCAGGGCCCGAAGCACCCTGAGCTCGGTATCGCCATGGACATGTCAATTCAATTGGCGACCGAGACGGGAAAAATCTGCACGCTTTCCCTCTCGTTCAATAACGATGGACCGCTGGGCACCTTCTTTCGCTACATCGGAGACACGGCCACCTACATTGCGCGTTACGACGACCTCGTCAACGGCAAAGAAGAAGTCATCGACGTCTCGAAGGTAGACGTGTCGATGAACGGCATCGAGCTTCAGGATCGCGAGTTCGTGGCAGCCATCGTGCAGGGTCGCGAACCCAACGCTAGCGTTGCTCAGGTTCTGCCCTGCTACGTCGTGCTCGACCAGCTGCAGAAGCAGCTCGATTACTGATCCCGTTGCTCGGCTGACGGGCCGATAGGCGTCCTACTGGGTCGAGTGGGGCACCTTGATCGAGTGATAGACCTTGTTGTAAACCAACTGGGTGGGCGGCACGAAGAGGCTGTGATAGTCGGCCTCTTCGAGCATCTCGACGATGTCGAGCATCTCAATCTCTCGGCGCTTGGCGTTCTTCACGGTCTGCTCGAGGTAACTCATTGCCGTTGAGCGATCCATGGCATCAAATTCGCGCAGCATGTCGTCGTAGGCCCAATCGGCCAGCCCCAATGCCTCGGCGGCCCACATGTAATCGATAACGACACCCGCGAGGCATTTGGCCAAAAGGCTGCGGGTGAGGTTGCGGGCTGCGGCGTGACCCACCGTCAGCGAAACCAATTCCACGCTGACGTTCAGCGGAGTCAGCAGATCGATGAGTTGTTGGGCCGCCGGACCGGCGAGGGCCAGGTGAGAGCCCGAGTCTGCCTCAGCACCGGATGCCATCACGGCACCGTCAACGAAAGAATCCGCCGCGAAGAGCTCGGCCAGTTTCTTTTTGAGCGCCGGTGTAGTCGTGTTCAGGTCGGCATAAAAGGCACTCGAATCTAACAGCGGTGCCACGCGCTCGGCAGCCCGAAGCGCGGCCGAGGAGCTATTCACTGAGAGCACCACATCAGCATCGGCAACGGCCGCGTCGATGGTTTCGGCGGCGGGTATCGTTACCTCCGCGACAGGCGTGAGGTCGAAGCCAATGACGTCCGCTCCACCTTCGGCGAGATCAACGGCGACACGGGAACCGACTTCGCCGGGACCGATCACGGCGATGCGAATCTTTTTTGACACGGGCACGTCCTAGCTACTCAGAGAAGAGCGGACTTCCAAAGTATCAAAGTCGTGTCGTGCCCGATGAGGGCAGCGCGAGAGAATGGGTGGGCAACGTCACTCATCACCAGAACAGGAAGCAGACCATGACCGTTCCCCGTCTTGCCGGTACCAGTGAAATCGATCCCACCAGCTTCGGTGGCCGTGACAATGTGCTCATTCTGGGCCCGTCGCTCGGCACGGCTGCTGCGCTGTGGGACGACGCCCTTCCGGCGCTTAGCAAACACCACACACTTCTGCGTTGGGATCTGCCGGGACACGGCAAGTCGGATCCCACCCGCGAGCCCTTTACGATGGCGGAATTGGCGCAAGGCGTGATTGACCTGGCCGACGCTTTTGGCATCGACACTTTTGATTACGCGGGCGTTTCTATCGGTGGCGCCGTTGCCATGCAGCTCGCCCTCGACTTTCCCGACCGCCTGAAGCATTCCGCGGTGGTGTGTTCGGCCGCCAAGCTGGGCGAGATGGCCCACTGGCAGGATCGGGCCGACAGTGTTCGGGCTGAAGGCACAGCGATGCTCGTTGACGCCCAGCGGCCACGCTGGTTCACAGCCGATTTTGTGGCGAAAAACTCCGACAAGGTTGAGGCGCTGTTCGACCTGCTTCGCGGTGCCGACCGCGAGAGCTATGCGCGCGCGTGTGAGGCGATCGGCGCGTTTGATGTGCGTGAGCGCCTCTCGTCGATTGACGTACCGCTTCTGGTCATTTCTGGCGAACTCGATCCCGCGGCAACGCCCGAACAGGGCGCTTTTATTGCGGATCATGTTGCCGGCGCTCGCTTGGTCGTTCTGCCCGGCCTGGCCCACATGGCTGTGGTCGAAGGTCACGCCGCCGTCTCGTCGGCTCTGACAGAATTCTTTGCCGCGTAGGTAGCGAATTGTCGTCACGGTGGCCTAGGGAATCGGTCATGACGGTACACGATTATTCGCTAACGTGGATTCACCCGCCGCATTTTTGCCGGCGACGAAAGGTTGTGCCGTGTACTTGAAGAGCCTGACTCTTAAGGGCTTCAAGTCGTTCGCGCAATCGACGACGTTCGCCTTCGAGAAGGGCGTCACGTGCGTGGTGGGACCAAATGGTTCGGGCAAATCAAATGTTGTCGATGCCCTGGCCTGGGTGATGGGCGAACAGGGTGCCAAGACACTGCGCGGCGGCAAGATGGACGATGTCATCTTCGCGGGGACGGCAACGCGCGGCCCCCTCGGTCGTGCCGAAGTTTCACTGACGATCGATAACTCCGACGGTGCCCTTCCGATCGAGTACACCGAGGTCACCATCACGAGAACCCTCTTTCGCAATGGTCAAAGCGAGTACGCCATCAATGGTGAGACCTGCCGTCTGCTCGATGTTCAGGAGCTCTTGAGCGACTCGGGGCTGGGTCGCGAGATGCACGTCATCGTGGGGCAGGGACGCCTCGAGAGCGTGTTGCAGGCGAGCCCTGAGGATCGTCGCGGTTTCATCGAAGAAGCCGCCGGAATTCTTAAGCACCGCCGCCGCAAAGAGAAGACGGTGCGCAAGCTCGAGGCCATGCAGGCCAACCTCACGCGCCTGTCGGACCTCGCGGGCGAAGTGCGCCGCCAATTGAAACCTCTGGGTGCGCAAGCAGATATCGCTCGCGAAGCAGTGGCCATTCAGGCCGAGGTGCGCGATGCGCGGGCCCGCCTGCTTGCCGATGACGTGGTCACGCTGCGTCTCGCGCTCGACGGGTTCAACAAGTCTGAGTCGGAGCGCCACAGCGAACGCATTGTGTTGCAAGAGCAGCTCGAGCGGGCAAGCTTGCGTATTCGCCGTCTTGAATCAGAAGCGTCGACCGATGCCGTCGACGAAGCCCGGCGCACGGTCTTTGCCTTGGAATCGATTCAGGAACGACTGCGCGGACTGTTCACCCTGGCGAATCAGCGCCTCTCACTGTTCAGTGCGGATGCGGATCAGACGCCGCTCGCGTCGGGAGTCACGCAATCGATGGTTGATGACGCGGTGGCAGAAGCGACCGCTCTGGCGACCGCTGCCGGTGCGGCCGAGAGCGCCTGGCACGAAACTCAACAGGCGACCGCCGCGGCGCGTGCCGTTCTGCAGCAGGCAGAGGCCGAACTCAACGAACTGGGAGCATTGGTCTCGCGCGCGGAACTCGATGCGGCTGCCCTGCGCGGGGCCCGCGACGCCGCACAGTCGGCTCGCGATGCGGTCATGGGTGAGCGACAACGAGCGCTCGACGCGCTTTCGGGGGCACAAGACCGCCAATCAATCGCCGAAGAACTTCTGGCTTCTCTCGAGGGGCAACAGACGGCCGCGGGCAACGCTGAAACGTTGGGCCGTGCCTACACCGAGGCGGAGGACGCGGTTGCCGCGAGCGAGGCGGCTGTCGATGAGCGGCGCGATCGCGTGCACGCCCTCGAACGCGAGGCAGAAGCGCTGACCGCCCGCATTTCGGCGCTGACCCTCGCGATGGATCAGCAAGACGGCTCGGCCGAACTCGTCGCGGCGAAGCTCGCCGGAATCGCCGGGCTCGTGGCAGAAAAAGTATCGATCCAGCCAGGCTTCGAGACGGCCATTGCTGCCGCACTTGGCGGTCTCTCTGACGCCGTGCTGGCCGAGAACCTCGACTCTGCCGTCGACGCACTGGCCGCCGCCGAAAAGGCATCGATGGGCCGGGTGAACATTGTCGTCGGATCGGCGTCGACCCGCGTATCGTCAGTTCCGGTGAGCTCGGGCGTTGTCACCGCTGCCTCCGTGGTCACGGGTCCGTCGGGAGTCTTGGGCCTGCTGGCCGATACCGTGATTGCTGACGATCTCGACACAGCCCGCGCAGCCTGGAAGAAGACCTACGCGTCGCTCGATCGCAATGTGATGGTCATCACGAAAGCCGGCGAAGTCTTGACCCGGTTCGTGCTCTCCGGGGGCAGCGGTGCCACGCGAAGTCGCATCGAGCTCGTTGCTGAGCGAGATGCCGCGGTGTCTGCGCTCACAACGACAACCCGCGACACTGACGCGGCCCGCCTCGAGCTTGCCGACCGTCGGGGGAACGCGCAGGTGGCCAAAGAGCGCTCGGTGGCCGCGCTCGCTGCACTGCGGGAATTCGATGCACAGTTAGCTGCCCGTTCGGAAGACTACAACCGAGCGAAAGCCCAGGCTGAATCCGCCCTGGCCGAAGTGACGCGGCTGAGCGAAGCTCTCGAGGCGACGGTTGAGAAAGTGGGCGCCGCGACGGACGAGCTTGAGCGCGCGAACGCGGAGTTAGCGGCCAAAGAATCGACACCGGCCCCCGTGGCCGACTTTGAGGTTCGGGAGCGGGCTCTCACGGCGTTCGAGGCACAGCGTGAGCGTGAAGTGCAGGCGCGGCTGCTCGTCGAGACAGCGCGTGAGCGGGTTCGGGCCGAAGAACTTCGGGTCGATGGACTGCGCACGCAGCTTGAGACGGATCGACAGGCCGCTGATGAAGCCGCCCGACGAGCGCTCGAACGCAGACGTCAGGTTGAGGTGGCGACATCAGTGGTCTCCGATTTGCCCGCCGTGCTCGATTCCGCGGATCGCTCGTTGAGCGAGGCTCGGGTTATTTCGCAGCAACGAGAAACCGAGCGCACCGCCTCGACCGCGGAACTCAGTGCGTTACGTGTTGACGAAGAAGAACTGCGCACAAAACTTGCCGGCATCACTGAGAGCGTGCACGGCTTGGAACTTCAGATTTATGAGAAGAAGTTGCAGGTGTCGACGCTGGTCGAGCGGGCGTCGACAGAGCTCGGACTTGTCGAGGACGTTCTGGTCGCAGAGTATGGCCCCGATGTGCCCGGCGTTGATGACACGCCCTTCGTTCGCGCCGATCAGGAGCGACGTTTAGAAAAGGCCGAACGCAAACTTTCGGCCCTGGGTCGGGTGAACCCCCTCGCCCTCGAGGAGTTCTCGGCCCTCGAAGCGCGCCACCAGTTCCTCACCGAACAGCTGACCGACCTGACGAACACCCGCCGCGATCTGCTCAGCATCATCGACGAAGTTGATGCCACCATGCACACCATTTTTGCGGCTGCCTTCGAAGACACCAGGCTGGCTTTCGACGACGTTTTGCCGGTCCTTTTTCCGGGCGGCTCGGGCACCATGACGCTCACCGCACCCGATGACATGCTCACCACCGGTGTTGAAGTAACGGTGAAGCCGGCCGGCAAGAAAATTGAGCGATTGAGCCTGCTGTCGGGTGGCGAAAAGTCGCTCGCTGCGGTGGCTTTTCTGTTGGCCATCTTCAAAGCACGACCGAGTCCGTTCTACATTCTTGATGAGGTCGAGGCCGCCCTGGATGACGCAAACCTTGGTCGTCTGCTGACCACGTTCGAAGACCTGCGTGCGTCGAGCCAACTCATTGTCATCACGCACCAGAAGCGCACGATGGAGATTGCCGACGCACTCTATGGCGTTTCGATGCGTCAGGACGGGGTCTCGGCTGTCGTCGGACAGCGCGTCGGACAGGCTGAGGCCTCCTAGCGAATACCCTTGTGGCATGGCGGACAAGAAGGGCTGGGGACTCGGCTCAAAGCTGAGGGGCATGTTCGCGCGTTCCTTCGTGATTAACGAAGACACGTGGGATGATCTCGAAGCCACCCTGCTCGCCGCCGATTTCGGACCGGACGTGACCGACGAGCTTATCGACGCGGTCAAGGCGAGCGTCGCCAAGATTCCGCCCACCGACGACGACGACTTTGTGCGCCTCTTGCGCGAAGTTCTCGAGGAGCGCCTGAGCCGTTTTGACACCACGCTCAAGCTTCAGGATCGTCCGGCCGTCGTTCTCGTGGTCGGCGTCAACGGGGTGGGCAAGACCACGACCATCGGAAAGTTGGCCAAGTTCATCACCACCGCAGGGCGTTCCGTCGTGCTGGGTGCTGCCGACACGTTCCGGGCCGCCGCGGTCGATCAATTGGCGACGTGGGCCGAACGCGCGGGCGTTCAGATTGTTCGTCCGCAACAGGAGGGTCAAGACCCTTCGAGCGTTGCTTTTCAGACGGTTGAGTTTGCGATCGCCCAATCAATCGACGTCGCCATTGTCGACACCGCGGGCCGGCTTCAGACGAAGAGCGGTCTGATGGATGAACTGTCGAAGATTCGTCGCGTCATCGAAAAACAGTCGCCCATCGCCGAAGTGCTTCTCGTGCTCGACGCGACCACGGGTCAAAACGGTTTGGTGCAGGCCGAGGCATTCCTCGAACACGCGGGGGTCACCGGGCTCGTGCTGACCAAGTTGGACGGTTCGGCTAAGGGCGGTTTCGTGCTCGCCGTGCAGGAGCGCACGGGCATTCCGGTGAAGCTGGTGGGCAGTGGCGAGAGCATCGCCGACCTCTCGGGCTTCAGTCCGGTCGCTTTCGCTGCAGCCCTCGTTGAGTAGGCTGGAGGGGTCATGGCCACGTTCGGAAATCTCTCGTCGCGTCTCACGGATGCGCTCAAGAGCCTGCGCGGAAAAGGCAAACTTACCGAGGCGGATGTCGACGGAACCCTGCGTGAGATCCGTCGCGCCATGCTCGACGCCGACGTTTCACTCACGGTTGTCAAGTCTTTTCAGAGTGCGGTTCGGGAACGCGCGCTCAGCGACGATGTCAACAAAGCGCTGAATCCCGCACAGCAGGTCGTTCAGATCGTCAACGACGAGCTCGTCACCATTTTGGGTGGACAGCAGCGCCGCATCGAATTCGCCAAGAAGCCGCCCACGGTCATCATGCTGGCCGGCCTCCAGGGGTCGGGCAAGACGACGCTCGCGGGCAAGTTGGCCAAGTGGCTGGCCAAAGAGAAGCACACGCCCCTGCTGGTTGCCTGCGACCTGCAGCGGCCCAACGCCGTCACCCAGCTTGAGGTTATTGCCGGCAACGCCGGCGTCGCCATTTTTGCTCCGGAACCCGGAAACGGCAAGGGCAACCCGGTCAAGGTGGCTAAAGATTCCTTGAAGTACGCGACCGACAAGCTTTACGACGTCGTCATCATTGACACGGCCGGACGCCTCGGTGTCGATGCCGAACTGATGAAAGAAGCGTCCGATATTCGCAAGGCGACCTCGCCCGACGAGGTGTTCTTTGTTATTGACGCCATGATCGGGCAAGACGCCGTCGCCACGGCAGAGGCTTTTCAACAGGGCGTTGACTTCACGGGCGTGGTGCTCACCAAGCTCGACGGTGACGCTCGGGGTGGTGCTGCCCTCTCGGTAGTCTCGGCAACGGAGCGCCCCATCATGTTCGCCTCGACGGGCGAGTCACTCGATGACTTCGAACCCTTCTATCCGGATCGCATGGCGAGTCGCATTCTTGACCTCGGTGACATCCTCACCCTGATTGAGCAGGCACAGCAGACTTTTGACGCCGACGAACAGGCGAAGGTGGCGCAGAAGATTGCCACCGAGACATTTACGCTCGAGGACTTTCTTGAGCAGATGCAGCAGCTCAAAAACATGGGATCCCTCAAGAAGATGATGGGCATGCTGCCGGGCTCGGGTCAGATGAAAGCCCAGCTCGATAACTTTGATGAGAGCGAAATCACCCGCACCGAGGCCATCATCCGGTCGATGACGCCCGCCGAACGTCGCAACTCGCGACTTCTCAACGGCTCGCGTCGCCTGCGCATTGCGCAAGGATCGGGTGTCACGGTGACCGATGTGAACTCGCTGGTCAATCGCTTTGATCAGGCCGCCAAGATGATGAAGACGGTCGCCAAGGGTAAGGTTCCGCAAATTCCGGGCATGGGTCCCATTCCCGGAGGAATTGGCGGCTCGCGCCCCAAAGCGACAAAGAAAAAGACGTCTCGATCGGGAAACCCGGCGAAGCGCGCGGCCGAAAACGCGGCCATCAGCCAGGGTGGGCAGGGTGGTTCGGGAGCCGGATTCGGCCTGGGTGCCGCCACCGGAGCGGTCGACGGGGGTGCCGGGGGCGTCGGCGATTTGAGTGCCGAGGAACTGGCTGACATGCAAAAGTTGCTGGGCGGTCGCTAACCGGCACAGGCCCTCGCCGAGGGCAACGAGCTCTCGGGGCGGTCGTCGTCGATTGGCTTATGACTGCGGTATCTGGCACTATGGAGAACGCGTGTTTTGCTGGTTTCCGACCCTCTATCAGAGGCCGGACAAAACCCCTTAAGAGCTTTGCCGAGGTGTCCCCACTCTTTCGGCGCTGAAGTTCATCGCTTTCGTTCACATTCAGGAGAATTGTGTCTGTCAAGATTCGTTTGAAGCGCTTCGGTAAAATCCGCGCGCCGCACTACCGCATCGTTGTGGCCGACTCGCGCACCAAGCGTGACGGTCGCGTCATCGAAGAGATCGGCCGCTACGTGCCGACGGCCGAACCTTCGGTTATCGAGGTCAAGTCGGACCGCGCCCAGTACTGGCTCAGCGTCGGCGCCCAGCCGACCGAACAAGTAACGGCGCTTCTCAAGCTCACCGGCGACTGGGGCACGTTCAAGGGCGAGAAAGACGCCAAGAACACCGTTCGCATGGCCGAACCGAAGGTACCGTTTCAGGCTGACGCCAAGAAAAAGCCGGTGCTTCGTCCCAAGGTCGAGAAGGCTGTCAAGGCAGAGGTTGTGGCTGAGGTTGCTGCCGAGGTCGCCGCTGAAGTTTCCGCCGACGACATTGCTGGCGACTCCGAGGTTGCTGCTGAAGCGACGACCGACATTGTGGCTGAAGCCGCAGAGTCGGCTGAGGCAGAGGCGCCCGTCGAAGCAGTTGCCGAAGAGGTAGCCGCAGAAGAAGCGCCTGCCGAAGAAGCGCCTGCCGAAGAGCCGGCAGCCGAGTAACGAGATTTAGTCATGCTTGCTGATGCCCTCGCGCACGTTGTCAAGGCGATCGTCGATCACCCCGATGACGTGCGTGTTGTCGCGAGCGAAAACAATCGTGGCGACCTGCTAGAGATTCATGTGCACCCCGAAGACCTCGGGCGCGTCATTGGAAGATCGGGACGCACGGCAAAGGCTATTCGTACCGTTGTGAACACGCTGGCCAACGGTCGTTCTGTTCGTGTCGACGTCGTCGACACTGACGCCTAAGGTGGCCGCGGAGCGCCACTCGCAACTGCGGGTCGGGCGACTCACCAAGGCGCACGGGCTCAAGGGTGCTCTGAAAATTGAGCTTTTTACCGATGAGCCCGAAAAGCGATTCGTTCCGGGCGCCGTCTTTAGCCTTCAGGTGCTCGACACCTCGCCGTGGCACGGAAAGAATCTCACCCTGACGGAGCTTCGGTGGTACAACGAACATCCCGTGGGCTTCTTCAACGACGTAAACGATCGCACGCAGGCCGAATCTCTCGCGCGTGCCATTTTGTGGATTGACGTTGACCCCGAGCTCAGCCCCGACGAACCCAATGCCTGGTACGACCACCAGCTTGTCGGACTAACTGTTCTTCGTGAGGGCGCGCCCGTCGGCACCGTTTCACGCGTGGATCACTTTCCCGCTCAAGACCTTCTTGTTGTTGCGACAGACGCGGGCGAGGTCATGGTGCCCTTCGTTGCCGCCATTGTGCCGTCTGTAGACATTGCCAATCGAACCGTCACCATCACCCCGCCCGGCGGGCTATTCGAGCAACTCCCCGACGACGAAGAGGCCGCCAGCGATGCGGATTGACGTTGTCACCATCTTTCCTGAATTCTTCGACGTGCTCGATGTCTCACTCGTGGGCAAGGCCCGCGAGAAGGGCATCCTCGAATTCGACGTCATCAACCTGCGCGACTTCACCCACGACGTGCACCACACCGTTGACGACACCCCCTATGGCGGTGGCGCGGGAATGGTCATGAAGCCTGAGCCTTGGGGTGAGGCCCTGGACGGCCTTCTCGCTCATCAGACCACAGCGGCAACCGCCGCCAACCCGCACTCAGCCCCGATTCTCATCGTGCCCACACCGGCTGGTCGGGTTTTTTCGCAAGACGTGGCGCGGG
>WLNS01000044.1 GCA_009699665.1 Actinomycetota bacterium | reverse complement strand
TCACGATGACCTGGCGGCCCGCATCGGCCAGCGCGCGGGCGGCTGCGAGACCGGCAAAGCCGGCACCAATGACGAGAATCGAACCAGTGGTGTCACTGAGTTCCGCAGCGGCGCGACGCCCGGATTCCCAGGCGCCGTGAGTTGTGGCCGGAGCGTTCGACGAGGTGGCTTCGCCGGCGAAGTGCAGTGCCCCAATCGCTTCGGCGAGCATGGTTCGCGCGTCGGTGCCCACGTCACTGGGTGCGAGGTAGGAGTACGACCCCTGGGCAAAAGGATCTGTTGACCATGAGGTGCGCCGAAAGGCTGTGGGCTGACCCGGTTCTGCGCCCGTGCGTCGCGGGGTCGGACCAACGGAATTCGCTCCCGGCGCACAAGCTGCGAGTGCGAATGTGAGGCCGATCGATAGTCCGCCCCAAACGACAGTGCGACGACTGATCTCCACGCTCACAGAATAGTGCCCGATGCGCAGTTTGAGGCCAATGTGAGCCTCTCCGGCGCAAATCCCGGGCTTTTTTGCCTCCAAAGCATAGGGTGGGGCACGTGCGGAGCGGTGATTTTCGTGATGTCGACCCTTTTGTCGACTCCGTTGCTCACGACATTTCACAGTGGCGAGATGACGCTGACCTCGCCGAAACGGTCTCCCGCACCGCAGATCTCAGTGCTGTCGATCTTGCCGGTGCCATAAATGCCGCCGAACCGACTCGTCAGGCCTGGCGCGCTGAGATTGCCACACTGGGTGGACCGTCGCCACTGCTGCACTTTTCAGACACCCCGCGTTCGCGTCTTGACCTCACCACGACCCATCCCGGCGGACTGCCCAAATTCCTTGCGGGCGAACCCACCCGCCTCACACACCTCTACCGTGAGGAATTCACGCTTCGCAATGCGCGCACCGCGGCCCATGCGTTGGAGTCGCTCGCGTCGTCGTTGCGCGTCATGCGAGGTATCGAAACAGTTTTTCTCGCCGTCGGTGTCGCCGCCTGGACCTTCGGCGGAACGAATTATTCTGCTCCCATCATGCTTCGACCGATGACGTTGCGGCGTCACGGTCAGGACTACGAATTGACACTTCGGGGCGGGCCCGTCATTAACCCGCGCATGGTTCAGGTTCTCGAGGAACAGTTCCACATCTCGCTTGACGCCAGCGCGCTGGTCGGTCTGGCGAACGCCAATGACACCTTTGCTCCGCAGCCCGTGCTCGAGCGGCTGAACGGTCTGACGGGGCATGTGCCCGGTTTCTCGGTCGAGAACAGACTTGTCTGTTCGTCGTTTGGTGACGTGGCAACGCGCATGGGTGAAGATGCTCGCGACCTCGCGCATCCCATTCTCGATGCGCTGGCGGGAAACGCCTCGGCCCGCGATCGACTCGTCGCATCACTGGTAACCCCGGACCCAACATCGCAAGACACGCGCCCGCCGTCCTCTGACACGCTGGTGTTGGATGCCGACGCGGAACAAGAACTCGTGGTGGCAAATATCCTTGCCGGCAACAGCATCGCCGTGAAAACCTTGCCGGGCACGGGACGAACGCAAACAGTCGTCAACGCTCTGGCGGCTTTGGCGGCCTCGGGTAAGCGCGTGCTCGTGGTCACGCCGCGCCGAGCGAGTGCTGATGCGGTGCGTCAGCGACTCGAAAAAGTCGGACTGGCGGGCTTGTGTGCGTCACCGCGCAGTTTGCGCAAAGACCTGCTGTCCGGCATTCTTCGCAACGAGCGCGCTGCCCGGCCAGACGTCACCGAGGTCGACGATGCTCTCTCTCGCTTGCGCAAGGTGCTGCTCAACTATCGTGATGCCCTGAGCCAGCAGGATGCCGTGCTGGGCGTTTCGGTGCTCGATGCGCTGCAAGAACTTTCCCGCCTCGCCCTGTTGCCCGACCCACCGGCGACGACGGCACGGTTGCCGCGCCGGGCGGTCGAGTCGCTGGCGTTTGACCGCGATGCGGCAACGCAGATGCTCATCTCGGCTGCGGAGTTGGGGCAATTTCGATACGGCCCCGATGATTCGCCGTGGTACGGAGTGACGTTCGCCAACAACGCGGAGTCTCAAGCGGCTCACGATCTCGCGAAGCGCGTGCATACCGTTGACCTGCCCCGACTGCTCGAGCGCGCCGACGAGGTGGTGGGCCAAACCCGCATGCGGTCGTTTGAGAATTTGCTTGAGCTCGGTCTCTTTATTCGTTTGCTCAACGATATTCGTGACACCCTCGACACGTTTATCCCGAACGTTTTCGATCGCCCCCTCGATGACGTCATTGCGGCAACCGCGAGTCGGCGGGGCCACGATATGCCAGCGACAGCGCGCAAGAATCTGCGCAAGCTCGCTGTGGAATTCGTTCGCCCCGGTGCCACGGTCGCTGATATGCACACGGCGCTCGTGCGCATTCACGAACAGCGAGCCATGTGGCAGCGGTACACGGTTGCCGGTGCTCTTCCCGAGGTGCCGGTGGGAATTAGCGACCTGAGCGTTGCCTATCAGCGCGTGATGGAAGACATCACTGCTCTCGACGCGCCCTTGCAAGTAGCCGGAGCGTCGGCACCACTGGCAACGATGCCCATTGCCGAGCTCACGAATAAGGTCAGCGGCCTGGCGGCGGACTCCCAGGTGCTCGCGAACCTTCAGGAGCGCATGACGCTGCTCGATCGACTGGGCGAGTTGAATCTCGAATCACTGCTCGAGGATCTGTCGATGCGCCATGTGCCAACCGAGAGTGTTGCCGACGAGTTTGAGCTTGCCTGGTGGCAGTCGGTGTTGGAAGGAATGCTCGACGGTGAGCAGGCACTTCTGGGTGCCAATACCGGAATACTCGACCGACTCGAAGCCGACTTTCGCATGGTTGATGAGGCACACGCGGGAGCTAACAGTTCGCTACTCGCGGCGAAACTGGCTGAGCTCTGGAAAATCGGACTGGTGGACTTTCCCGATGAATCTGATCGGCTCCGTCACGCGCTCAAGTCGGGCCATGTTTCGGTGGGCGAACTCTTCACCATCGCGCCGCGCCTGGCACGGGCGATTTCGCCCGTCTGGATTGTTTCTCCCTATGAAGCCGCGTCGCTGCCGATGGCGGATTTCGACGTGACTTTTCTGCTGGATGCGGGTGCCACCACAATTGCCGAGAATGTATCGGCCATCAAGCGTGGTCAAGCGGTCGCCGTTTTTGGTGATCCCATCATCGAGACACCGAGTCGATTTGTCACGAGTATTGCCGAGGAAGACACGTCGGTCGGCAGTGAGCGTCTCGATGACCTGCATGCCGCCTCGGCGCTCGCGCAGTTCTCAGAAATTTTGCCGGTATTTTCACTCACTCGGTCGTATCGCACGAGCGGTAGCGATCTCACCACCGTTATCAATCGGCGTTTTTATGCGGGGCGCATTAACTTCTTGCCATGGGCGGGATCGTTCTTGGGCAGCCGAAGCGTTCGACTGCACGTCGTGAAAGACGGGGTGGCTCCGCCCGACGGCGCGTCGGGCATTATCGAAGCAACCCACGCCGAGGTGGAACGCGTGGTCGCCACGGTGTTGGAACACGCGGTCAAGCGCCCGCAGGAATCTCTCATGGTGGTTTCGCCCAGTCGCAAGACAGCGACGGCCATCCAGTCCGGTGTCACGTCGGCAATTGCCCGTCGCCCCGAACTTGTCGGATTCTTATGGGGAGACAACGGCGAGCCCTTCATGGTGCGAACCTTGGCTGAGGCAGCGGGAGTGACCCGAGACCGAGTGTTGTTCTCGGTCGGCTATGGACTCACCCCGCACGGGCGTTTACTGAGCGACTTTGGTCCGCTGTCCGAGCGAGGGAGTGAGCGACTCTTGGCTGTGGGAATGACGCGCGCGCGCAGGTCGCTCGACATCATCTCGTGTTTTGGCCCCGAGCAACTCGCGGGTGTCGAACTCGAACACGGCGCACGCCTCCTGGGCGATATTGTGCGCGAAGTAGCCGGCGACCCCCAACCGTCGAGGCAGAGCACGAGCACGGAACCCATGCTGCTCGACCTTGCCAACCGCCTGCGCCAGCGCGGTCTCGAGGTCGCCCTGGGGTACGGAGAAGATATCGCCCTCGTGGCCAGCTATGGCAAGGTCGCTGTTGCGGTTGAGACAGACAGCGTCTTGGCAACGGGCACACTCAGAGAGTCTCTGCGATTGCGTCCGGCAGCCCTGCGACGCCTGGGCTGGCACTACGTTCGCGTTCACACGTTCGAGCTCTTTGCTGATCCCGAAGCGGTCGCCGCTCGCGTCGCCGGCATTGCCGGACTGTCGAGCCAAGTAACCATGGAAATTACGCCGGTCCATTCGCCAAGCCCGGCACAGTCAGCAACCGAGGGCATCGACGCGGCGGTGGCATCGGTGATGCGCGATAGTCAGCCCGACGTGGATGTTCGTCCGGCGCCCCCAACCGAGAGTTATGTTGCTCGGTTTGCCGACGAAGGCGTTGCTGTTGACGTCGTCGAAATCGACGACGATGTGCGGGTTAATATGCAGGACGACATACCGACTGCCCCGCTCGATATTCCGGATTCGATTCCCCGCGTCATTACTGAACCCGAGCTACCGATGCGGCAGGACGCTCCTCCGCCAAAAGCGGCCGTCGACATTCCTCGCGCGGATGCCCTCGACGACGAATAGCGCCGACGACGCAGCCCCACGGCGCCGACATCGCCGCGTTCGGGTTGCAGGCAAGGGATCGGGTGAACCACCCGCCGGCCGACAGAGTGACGCCGAAGATCTGCGCGACGAATCCGACTCGAACGATGATCGTCTACAACGAGACAAGCCACCACACTGGGGCTAGGGATCAGGCCGGTGTGACCGATCAGAACCGGCGCCAGCCCTTCGGTGTGACCACGCCCGTCACGGGCATGTCGTGCTTTTCTCGCGGAAGATGTTCGTAGACATCCTCGTCACCGACCAGCGCAAAAACCGGCAATCCCGGCGATAGCGTTGCCAAGAGGCGGTCATAATATCCGCGCCCCCACCCCACACGCGTGCCCGACAGGTCGACCGCGGCCGCAGGACAAACGACCATGTCGGCGTCGACCGTGGGCAAAAGATTCTCGGGCGAGACGTCGGGTTCGGGAGTCCCGACTTCTGAGACACGTTCCGCAGAATTTCCGTCGACCTCCGCCCAGTGCATAACGCCGTCGGGCAGGCAGACCGGCGCAAAGAATCTCACACCGGTGGCACTCAGGTCACGAATCACGTCTCGGGTTTGCGGTTCGTCGCGCGTGGCGAGGTAGATGAGAACCCGCTGCGCACCGCTGCTCGTGATGAGGTCGGTCAGATGTGTGGCGACGGCACGGTTGTGTTCATCCCGTTGATCAGCAGACCGGCGCTGGCGATTGCCGCGCACCTCGCGGCGAATGCGCACCTTTTCTGTCTGGACCGTCACGGTCTCATCCTAGAAACAAACGCTTCGATAGGGTGGAGAAGTGGCAACCCCTCACACCGTCAAGGCCGTCATTCCGGCTGCGGGTCTCGGCACGCGCTTTCTGCCGGCCACGAAGGCACTTCCCAAAGAGATGTTGCCCGTGGTCGACAAGCCCGTGATTCAGTACGTGGTTGAAGAGGCCGTCAACGCGGGTCTCACGGACATCCTGATGATTACCGGCCGCAACAAGAACGCGCTCGAGAATCATTTCGACCGTAACTTCGAGCTTGAGGTGAAGCTCGAAGAAAAGGGTGACGAGATGCGCCTCGAACACGTGACGCACTCGACCGATCTTGCCGACATTCACTACGTTCGCCAGGGTGACCCGCGGGGTTTGGGCCACGCGGTGCTCAAGGCACGCTCGCATGTGGGCACTCAGCCCTTTGCCCTCCTTTTGGGTGACGACATCATCGATGCCGATCAGGATCTCTTGAGTCGCATGCTCGTGCTCAACGCCGAGACCGGTGCCTGTGTCGTCGCTCTCATGGAAGTGCCTGAGTCGGAACTCGGCGCCTACGGTGTTGCTGCCACAGAGACGACAGATCAGCACGACGTGGTGCGTGTGACTCAACTGGTTGAAAAGCCCGAACCGGGCGAGGCCCCATCGAACCTTGCCGTCGTCGGACGCTACGTGCTGACGCCGCAGATTTTTGATGTTCTTGAGCACGTGACGCCGGGACGCGGCGGCGAAATTCAGCTCACCGACGCCCTGCAAACAATCGCCACAGACCCCGCATCCCCGGGAGTTCTCGGCATCATTTACCGCGGCGGGCGTTACGACACCGGTGACCGCCTTTCCTACCTCAAGGCGGTGGTCGAGATCGCCGTGAATCGCGAAGATCTCGGTCCCGATTTTGATGCTTGGTTGACGAAATTCGTGGACGCACGACGCGGGCGACGCTGAGGTCGTGTTCATAGCAAACCTGCGCGGGCTCGTGCTTCGTGACGGTGACGTCGTTTTGCGTCCGGTGCGCGTGCGCGATTCTGCAGCCCTCGAACGTGAATTGATGCTTAATCGAGCATGGCTGCGACCCTGGGAAGCCACGAATCCCGATGGCTTTGTCAGTTTTGATACCCGAGCCAATGTTCGGGCACTCATCGCCTATTCCCGGTCCGGAGCGGGCATCGCGTTCGTGATTGAGGTGGACGGTGCGATCGTCGGACAGGTTAACGTGTCGGCCATAACGCACGGCTCCCTGTCAACGGCACAGATTGGCTATTGGGTAGCCGAGCGGGTTGCCGGTCGCGGAATAACCCCCACAGCGGTCGCACTGGTCACGGACTATTGTTTGTCCGTTCTTCGTGTTCACCGCATGGAGATCTGCATTCGCCCGGAGAATCAGGCATCCTTGCGCGTGGTCGAGAAGCTCGGCTTTCGATATGAGGGCTATCGCGAACGCTATATTCACATCGCCGGTGGCTGGCGCGATCACGTGTGTTTTGCCGTGACCATCGAAGAAGTGCCCGAGGGCGTGCTGAGGCGCTGGAAAGAGGGGAAGGTTCCCTCTCACCTGTCGAAAGCTCCACCACCAACTCAACCCAACACGCCTTAAACCCTGCCGAGCATGGGGCGCTTCGTCTCTTACCGTTGAGGTTATGAACGGTGACATTCTGAGTGGAGGCTTGGTTTTCGCTGTGGGTGCCGTTTTGTGGGTGGCCTATCTGATTCCCAGTTGGCTTCGCCGCCGCCACTTTGCCGAGACCGAAGCGAATGCCGTTCGACTGAAACACACGGTGGCTGCGCTCACGGCCGCGGGTTTGGAAACGAATCATCTGCGAAGCGCCGAGGAATCCGCGCGAGCGCTGCACGAACAACGAAAGGCACTGCGTCGCGTTGAACGCCACAGCAAAAAACGCGCCCGCAGCGTCGCCCACGAGAACCTGACGGCTGCGCAACGCGCACTACTGGCGCGCCATCGTCGTCGTCGCCAGCGCCAGGCAGCGTTTTCCGGGCTGCTCATTTCGCTCGCGACCATCGCGGCCGGCGTTGCCCTGACGTTCTACGTTGGCGACATCGTGCTCGTGGTGGTCGGAGCGGTAGGTAGCACCGTGTCGCTCATCGTTGTGTCGTCCCTTTCTGCGCCAGCTCGCGTTCGTGCCCCGCAACCCGCGCGACAATCGGCCGAGGCCTTTGATCAGGGGGAAGCCCCTCGGGCCGTCGCGCCAACCTGGACCCCGCGACAGCTTCCTCGGCCGCTTCACCTCGAACCCGGCTCAACCGCATCGGCAACGCTGGCGCAACAGCGGGCTGGCGAGAGTCGGCGCCGCGCGCTCGCCGAGCAGGCCTTCGTGGCGACGCAGACCCCCGCGCGCATCACGCCGGTAATGCCCGCCGCGTCGGTCGCTGCGGCACCAGCCACGCAGCGTGCGCCGAGCATGTATGCCGACCTCGGACGTGTGGCCGAAGTCGACGCCGAAACGTTCGATCTCGATTCTGCACTTCGCCGTCGCCGCGCCGTCTAGCGCTCGCCGCCGCGGGCGGCCTCGTCCGAACGGCCAACGCTGCCCTCGTGCACAGTGACGACGTGTGCACTGTCTAGGATTGTCAGGTACATCGGTGAAAGGGACGACATGATTCATGCCCGCGGACTCGCTCGAGTCTTCGATACCAAGCGCGGTCGAGAGAAGGTGGCGGTTACCGCCGTCGGTGGCGTCGACATTGATGTTGACGAGGGCGAAATTGTTGGGTTTCTGGGCCCGAACGGCGCTGGCAAGACCACGACGCTTCGCATGCTCACGACCCTGCTGAAGCCGACGCGGGGAACGGCCACGGTGGCGGGATTTGATCTGGCGACCGACCCCCTCAACGTTCGACGCAACATCGGTTACGTGTCCCAAAGTGGATCGACGGCGATGACGGCCCGGGCGGGTGAAGAGGTTATCGATCACGCGCTGCTTTACGGAATCTCCCGGGATCGCGCAGAAAAGCGTGGCAAGCAACTTTTTGAGCAACTCGATCTCGACGGCATGTGGCTGCGTCAACCCAAGACCATGTCGGGGGGCCAGCGACGTCGCCTCGATATTGCCATGGGGTTGGTGCACGACCCCAAGCTGGTCTTTCTCGATGAACCCACGACCGGCCTCGACCCTCAGGCGCGGGCCAATCTGTGGACGCACATCGCCGATCTGCGCAACAAGCTGGGCAGCACGGTCTTTTTGACCACGCACTACCTCGACGAAGCCGACGCCCTGTGCGATCGCATCTTGGTGATAGACAACGGCGTCATCGTGGCGTCAGATACCCCGGATGCCCTCAAGCGGCAAGTTGCCGGCGACCTCATTGAGCTCTTGCTCACGCAGAAAAGCGATGCCACGGCAGTGCTCAAGCTCGCGAAGGCCATTCCGGGGGCCACCAAGGCGACGAGTGACGGACTCGTTGTTACGGTTCGGGTTCCGAGCGCGGGCGGAGAACTTCCGCCGCTGCTGCGCGCCCTCGAAAAGGCAAAAGTCACGCTCGCGGCCATTGAGGTGCGTCGCCCCACGCTCGATGATGTATTCCTCACCATGACCGGTCGATCTCTTCGCGAAGACAGTTAGGACGAGCAAACGACATGTTCTTTTTTCAGACCTGGGTCATCTATCGCCGGCAGATGCGTCTTGCCCTGCGCAACCCCGTGTGGGTGATTATCGGCCTCGCACAGCCCATCCTTTACTTGTGCCTCTTCGGGCCACTGCTCAAACCCTTGACCGCCCAGATTGGTGCGCTCAACGCCTACACGTTCTTTGTGCCGGGACTGCTCATCCAGCTGGGCCTCTTCGGCGCCCTGTTTTCCGGATTCGGGCTCATCTCGGAGTGGCGGCAGGGCGTGATTGAGTCCGAGCGTGTGACGCCGGCCAGTCGCGCTGCCCTGCTGTTGGGTCGCGTCCTGCGCGACGTGACGTCGCTGGGCGTGCAGGGCATCGTGCTGGTGGCACTGGGCTTTGCTTTCGGCATGACCGGCTCGATTCCGGGCATGATTCTAGGGCTTCTCATCACGGTTCTGCTCGGCGGCGCATGTTCCGCATCGTCGAATGCTCTGGCTCTCACGCTGAAGAGTGAGGACGCCCTGGCGCCCATCCTGAACAGCATCGCCCTGCCGGTGCTGCTGCTGGCCGGTATTCTGCTGCCCATCAGCATCAAGACGGGTGCGCCCGAATGGCTGGTGGTCGTGAGCGACTTCATGCCCATCAAGTACCTGGTGAGCGCGGTGCGTGAACTCTTTACCGGCGACTTCTTCACGCTGATCACGATGTGGGGTTGCATCTGGACGGTCATCTTGTTTGCCGCGGGACTCTGGTTTGGCACGCGGACCTTCCGCAAAGACAACGTCTAGGTCTCGCTGCGGTGACGAACGCGAGCATTCTCTCAGTAACCTGAGTGAGTGAAGACGCAGTGGATGACGGGCCTCGCGCTCGTTGGCGTGGCGTTTGTCTGGGGTGTGGCTTTCGTGGTCATGAAGCCCGCTCTGCAGCAGGAACCTCTCTGGGACTTCATCGCCACGCGCTTCTCGGTCGCCGTTGTCGTCATGTTGCTATTTCGGCCCACCATCGTGCGGCAGATCTCGCCCAAGATCCTCACGCGCGGCAGCGTCTTGGGCGTCATTCTGGCTGTCGGCTTTTTGACCCAAAGCATCGGGTTGACCCTGAATACGGCAGCGACAACCGGTTTCATCACGGGTCTCTATGTTGTCGTGGTTCCGCTGCTCAGCTGGATTCTCTATCGCACCCCGATCGCCGGGCGCGTCTGGGCCGGTGTTGCGCTCGCTTTTACGGGCTTAGCCCTCATATCGATCAACGGCTTCGGGTTTAACGTCACGCAGATCTGGGTCTTGGTGGGAGCACTTCTTTTTGCCCTGCACTACGTCGTCTTGGCGCGGTGGAGCCCGGGACTCTCGAGCTACGCTCTCACGCTGGTGCAACTCACTGTGGCCACCGCTGTGGCCTGGATTGGCGCCCTTGTCGACGGCTATCAACCTCCGCCGACGCTCAACATCTGGTTGGGCGTTGCTTTCACGGGCATCTTCGCGACCGCCGTGGCGTACTTCGTGCAGACGTGGGCCGAATCTCGCATGGATGCGTCCCGGGTGGCCGTGATTCTCACCCTGGAGGTTGTCTTCGCCGCCATCGTCGCGGTGGCGGTTGGCCAGGAGGTTCTGGCGCTCAAGACGATTGTCGGCGGGGTGCTCATCGTGCTCGCGATGTTTGTCGTGGAATGGCCGAGCCGAAAGCTCAAGGTGCCGACGGCCATATAATTGACAGGCTTGGGCCTATGGCGCAGTTGGTAGCGCGTCTCGTTCGCAATGAGAAGGTCAGGG
>WLNS01000043.1 GCA_009699665.1 Actinomycetota bacterium | reverse complement strand
GCTGACACACTTCGACCAGGACCACGCCGGTGGATCGTCAGTTTTGTTTGGAAAGGCCTCAACGGTTCTCATTTCTGCTCCGCAACGAGCTGGCGATGAATGGGTGATCCGTGATCTTGCCGCCCACGGCATTACCGTTGTGCGCGCACTCGCCGGTCAGCAGATAACTCTCGGCGATACGACCTGCGAAATTCTGTGGCCAGCGCCCGGCCACCCAGACATGCAGGGCGGAAACCCCGGAAGCATTTCACTGCGCGTGAGAACGCCAAACTTTTCGGGAATGTTTCTGGCCGATCTCGGTGAAGACGCTCAAGATGCACTACTCGCAAAGTACCCTGCGTTGACCGGTGTCGACATTCTCAAGGTCGCACACCACGGTTCTGCAGACCAGTCGGCCTCGCTCACCACCAGATTGCATCCGCGTCTCGCCCTTGTTTCGGTGGGTCGCGACAACGGTTACGGACATCCGACGGCAAAGATACTGCGGCTACTCACATCGCTGGGTTCGACCATTGTGCGCACCGATCGTCAGGGGCTGGTGTTGATTTCAAGTGACGGCAACAACCTCAGCGTGTGGCACGAGAAAGCTGACCTCGGCGCTGGTTAGGCTGGCATTATTCGTTAGCGCGTCAAGGGATGAGTCGTGGCCACAACATCGGGTCGAGCAAGCAAAGTCAAGACCTCTGTTGCCATCCCGCAATTGGGGTGGCGCGAGGCGCGTCCGGCAACCGTTGTCTTGGTGACCGGCCCAGAGGAATTCCTTGCGGAGCGAGCCACCACGGCGGTGCGCCAACAGTTGCGCGACGCCGATCCCGCGCTTGAAGTTTCCGACGTCGATGCGACATCGTATGCGGCCGGTCAGCTGCTGACGCTGGCCAGCCCGTCATTGTTTGGCGAACCACGATTGATTCGCGTGTCAGCGGTAGAGAAGTGCACCGATGACTTCATCGAGGATGTGGTCAGCTATCTTGAATATCCCGACGCCGACACCACTCTCGTCTTGCGTCACTCGGGTGGGGTGCGCGGCAAGAAGATCCTCGACACCATTCGCGCCGGCGCGGGCGGCGGTATTGAGATCATTGTTGATGAACTCAAGTCTGATAACGACAAGTTTGAATTTGCTCTCGCAGAGTTCGATGCGGGCGGACGGCGCATCACGCCCGGTGCGGTGCGTGGTCTCGTGGCCGCCTTCTCGTCGAGCGGGTCCGAGTTGGCTGCCGCTTGCCAACAACTCATGTCGGATACGTCGGGAGACATTGACGAACGAGACGTCGATACCTACTACGGGGGGCGCTCGGAGGCGACGGCGTTCCGTGTCGCCGACATAGCTATCGCCGGACGCCCCGGTGATGCCCTGGTTGCACTGCGCAATGCACTCGAGTCAGGATCCGATCCGGTTCCCGTTGTGGCTGCTTTTGCCAGCAAGTTGCGCGTCATGGCGCGGGTGATGGGCGATCGGCGTTCGTCGGCAGAACTGGCCGGTGCCATCGGTGCCGCTCCTTGGCAAATCGATCGCGCCCGCCGTGACCTGAACGGCTGGAGCGAAGGAGGCCTGGCAACCGCTATCGTGGCGGTCGCCGACGCCGACGCCAACGTAAAAGGCGCGACACGCGATTCCATTTTTGCCCTCGAGCGCATGGTGAGCGTTGTTGCGAACTACGGTCTGCGCTAATGAGCAGCCGCGTTAACGGGCAAAGGCTCCGCCGAAGCGAAGCCCGTGCCTCATCTTTTATGTCTAGAGTGCGGCTGCCTTGGCGGCAATAGCCGACTTGCGATTGGCGCCCTGGTTCTTGTGCAGAACGCCCTTGCTCACAGCCTTATCGATTTTTCGGGCAGCGACGCTCACGGCGCTGGTGGCGGCCGCCTTGTCGCCGCTCGCAATGGCCGCGCGGGCCGACCGAACCGCGGTCTTGACCTCGCTCTTGACAGCTTTGTTGCGCTCTTGCGCTTTCGCATTGGTGAGGTTGCGCTTGATTTGCGACTTGATATTTGCCACGTACATACCTTCGTTAGTTGTCACGTCGCGCTTTATCGCGCGAGTGAAGTTGACTGCTGGTGTTGTGTTCAGCGATAGAGGGGCGCCTGGCACAAACCTCGCGAGTGTGGGTTCCCGCAAAAGTCCTTGTTTAGGCTACCAGCACCTTTCGCTTTTGGAGAAAACGGAGGGATGAGACATGGGAGACTGGAGGGGCTATGTCTCCTCGTGCCCGCACTCCGCTGACGCCAGCCTCGACGGAGCCCGCCAAAATTCGCAATTTTTGCATCATTGCGCACATCGACCACGGAAAGTCGACGTTAGCCGACCGAATGCTACAAATTACGGGCATCGTGGATGAGCGGTCGAT
Organism: Actinomycetota bacterium; assembly: GCA_009699665.1. Taxonomy (GTDB): domain Bacteria; phylum Actinomycetota; class Actinomycetes; order Actinomycetales; family Microbacteriaceae; genus UBA963. The sequence goes on along the minus strand of WLNS01000043.1, from coordinate 8,692 downwards.
GCGCGCTCAATACCTCGACCGCATGGACATCGAGCGAGAGCGCGGTATCACCATTAAGTCCCAAGCGGTTCGCATGCCCTGGGAGGTCGCCGGTCAATCTTTTGCTCTCAACATGATCGATACGCCCGGTCACGTTGACTTTACCTACGAGGTATCTCGCTCGCTTGCCGCGTGTGAGGGTGCCATTCTGCTCGTCGATGCCGCCCAGGGCATCGAGGCTCAAACGTTGGCGAATCTTTATCTCGCGCTCGACAACGATCTCGCCATCATTCCGGTGCTCAACAAGATCGACCTGCCCGCCGCAGATCCCGAAAAATACGCCAAAGAGATCGCCTCCCTCATCGGCGGAAAGCCAGAAGACGTTTTTCGTGTTTCGGGAAAGACGGGGCAGGGCGTTGCGGAGCTTCTCGACCGAGTTGTTGAGGTCGTTCCGCCGCCCGCTGGCGACCCGAATGCTCCGGCACGCGCCATGATTTTTGATTCCGTTTACGACGCCTACCGCGGCGTCGTCACCTACGTTCGCGTCATTGATGGCAAACTTTCCCCGCGTCAGCGCATTCAGATGATGTCGACGCGAGCAACGCACGAACTCCTCGAGATCGGGGTCAGCTCTCCCGAGCCCACGCCATCACAGGGTCTGGGTGTGGGTGAGGTCGGCTACCTCATTACGGGCGTAAAAGATGTTCGCCAATCCAAGGTGGGCGACACGGTCACCGATCAGGCCAAGCCGGCCACCCAGGCACTGGCCGGATACACCGATCCCAAACCCATGGTGTTCTCCGGTCTCTATCCCATAGACGGCAGTGACTACCCCAACCTTCGAGAGGCTCTTGACAAGCTCAAATTGTCTGACGCGTCGCTGAACTACGAGCCCGAAACGTCTGTCGCCCTAGGTTTTGGCTTTCGCTGCGGCTTCTTGGGATTGTTGCATCTTGAAATCATCACCGAACGGCTGGAACGTGAGTTCGGCCTCGATCTGATTGCCACCGCGCCCAGCGTGCCCTATGGAGTGACAACCGAAGACGGCAAGGTCATCGAGGTCACCAACCCCAGCGAATACCCCACGGGCAAAATCAAGACGGTCACGGAGCCCATGGTGAAAGTGGGCATTTTGGCGCCCAAGGACTTTGTCGGAACAATCATGGAACTGTGTCAGTCGCGCCGCGGAGCCTTGTTGGGCATGGAGTATCTCGGTGAGGACCGCGTCGAGATTCGTTACAACATGCCGCTCGGCGAGATTGTTTTTGACTTCTTTGACCACCTCAAGTCGCGCACGCAAGGTTACGCGTCTCTCGATTACGAGCCGTCGGGCGAACAAGAGGCCGACCTGGTGAAGGTTGACATCCTGTTGCAGGGTGAACAGGTTGACGCGTTTAGCGCGATTGTGCACAAAGACAAGGCCTACGCGTACGGTGTTGTGATGACCGAGCGACTCAAGAAACTCATTCCTCGGCAGCAGTTCGAAGTGCCCATTCAGGCGGCCATCGGCGCTCGCATCATTGCTCGGGAATCCATCAGCGCGATCCGCAAGGATGTTCTTGCCAAGTGCTACGGCGGAGACATCACGCGCAAGCGCAAGCTGCTGGAGAAACAGAAAGAGGGCAAGAAGCGCATGAAGATGGTAGGCCGGGTTGAGGTGCCCCAGGAAGCCTTCATCGCGGCGCTCCAGGGCGATGAAGAGACGAAGAAAAAGCCGTGACGCGCCGCCGGTCAACTTTTCAAGACGAGGCCGTCTCGTATGCTGCGGTCGGGGCAACGGCCGCGGACGACGTCTTGGCGTACCCACCACGCGGCTTTCGCTCGGCAGCCACCCAGTGGCATATCGGCAGCGGCGCGGAGCGGTTTGACTGGTGTGAAGAGAACCTGCTGTCGTGGCGCATGATTGATGCGGCCGGATTTCGACTTGAGCATGTTAAGCGCGCCTCGGCAGATGGTTACACGACAGCCGGTGAATCGGCCTCTCACGCCTCGGGTGCGGGCGAGGTTGTTTATGCACGCGACGGAAGAAGTTTCATCACCCCCGGCGATGTCGTCACCATCACGTGGGGCCGCGGTGGTCGTCGGGAACGCCATTTTCGAGTCGTCGCCGTCAACCGCGAACTAAATATGGCTTCGGTAACGCTCGGAACGTTGGATACCGAGCCGTTTGTCGGCGAGTTTTTGATCGGGATTGAGTACCGGCCGGACGGCACGGTCTGGTCGAAGGTCGTTCAGGTCGTTGCGCCCGGCTCACTTCGCACGTCCCGGTTTTTCTTCCCGGGCATTCTCGCCATTCTGTCTCGCGTTCGCACGAGAATCGCCCGCGGTCTTAACCCGGCCAGGGTCGCGCATGCGCGCGAAACGGTCACCGACGCGCACGCGACGGAAGTGACGCCGCGTAATGCCGAAGGCGTGTGATGGCGGGGCCGCTTCCTGAGGGATTGATGCCGTCGGCCGACGGCCGGCTTCCCGAGGGAATCGTGCCGAATTCCCAGACACCCTTTTCAGCGTACGTGCACGTGCCCTACTGTCGGGTGCGGTGCGGCTATTGCGACTTCAACACCTACACGAGTGATGAGTTGCGGGGTTCGCGTCGCGAAACATACGGCGAAACGGTCGGGCGTGAAATCTCCCTCGCGCGAAAATCACTCACACGCGTCGGCGACAATCGTGCCGTGAGCACCGTCTTTTTTGGCGGAGGAACGCCGACCCTGTTGCCCGCCGAGTCTCTCGTGGCGATGCTCGATGAGCTCAGTGCGACGTTCGAATGTGAGGCAGACGTGGAGGTTACGACGGAAGCAAATCCGGACACTGTCGACTCGGCCTATTTTGATACTCTCGTGGCCGGGGGCTTCACCCGCGTGAGCCTCGGCGTTCAATCGGTAGTGCCGCATGTTTTGGCCACGTTGGACCGTACGCACGATGCGGAACGCATATCCGGCGTTGTGGCAGCCGCCAAAGCATCTGGTCTGGCCGTGAGTGTCGACGTCATTTTTGGCACGCCAGGAGAGACCCTTGACGATTGGCGTCGAACTCTCGACGCAGTGGTCGGCTTCCAACTGGATCATGTCTCGGCCTACGCGTTGATCGTCGAGGCGGGCACTGCGCTCGAGCGCCGCATACGCCGTGGTGATGTTGCACCCGTCGACGATGATCTTCACGCGGATATGTATGAGCTGGCGGACGAGGTGCTCGGGGGGGGCGGTCTTGCCTGGTACGAGATCAGCAACTGGGCGCGAACCCCCGAGACGCGGTCGAAGCATAACCTCGCGTATTGGCGGAACCATGATTGGTGGGGGTTTGGTCCGGGTGCGCACTCGCACATTGCCGGTGCACGCTGGTGGAATGTGAAGCATCCGGCCGAGTATCAGCAACGACTTGAGGCTGAAAAGACTCCGGCGGTGGGATATGAGATTCCGGATGCACCGGCTCGCGAACTAGAGCGTCTCATGCTGGGTCTTCGACTGAGCGACGGCCTCGAGCGTGCACAAACGAATCAGGCTGAAGTGCTGGCGTTGGTAAGGGACGGCTTACTCATTGACGAAGCCGCCCAGGGAGGTCAGTTGGTGCTGACGCTCGCCGGACGGCTTCGTGCGGATGAGGTTGTTCGTCGCCTTGTCGAAACCGACGACTAATCTCGCGCTACCTGATGAACGGAATGGCGATCGGGTACTTGTAGTCGATGCCGTCTTTTGTCTTGACGAAGGCCAAGATGGAGAAGATCAGCGTGAGCACTCCGATGGCAATAATAATGAGGATTCCGATGAAGACGAAGGTGAGAATAAAACCAACGATGTAGGCGATGATCATCGTCAGGTGAAAGTTCAGCGCACTCTTCAGGTTGCGGTCGGCAAAAGCACTTCGGTCCTTGTACATGAGCCAGAAAATGAGCGGTGATACGAAACCGATAACGATGCCCAAGATATTGCCCAGGGCCGTCATGTTGCGTTCTTCGCTTTCGGGAAGCTGGGGTTGCGAGGTCGACATGCCATTCCTTTCGAGTTGGTGGTCGTTGAGAAAAAAAGGCTAGTCCTGTTTTGTGGTATCAGCAAGCACTATGTTTCAGCAGGTATTATTGGCACTCACAGGGTTAGAGTGCTAGCGACGCGCAGGGAGGTCACGATGGTTTCACAGCGGGGCCTCGACGTTCTTCGCGTCATCGTTCAGGACTACGTTTCACTGCGCGAACCCGTGGGGTCAAAGTCAATTGCTGATCGCCACTCCTTTGGCGTTTCGGCGGCCACCATCCGAAACGACATGTCGTTGCTCGAAGACGAGCACCTGATTACGGCACCGCACACATCGAGTGGTCGAATTCCCACCGACAAGGGCTACCGAGTATTTGTCGACAATCTCGACGATATTCGATCGCTGAGTGTGGCTCAGCGTTCGGCGATCGAGCGGGTGCTCGAGGAATCAGACGACATCGACGCGCTCTTAGCTCACACCGTCCGGCTTCTCGCCCAGTTGACAAACCAGGTCGCCGTCGTTGAATACCCGTCGCTCGGTGGCGCGCGCGTGAAACACATCGAACTGGTGGGTCTCGGTAACAAACGCGTGATGAGCGTCTTGATCACCGACAACGGGCGCGTTGAGCAACGCACAATCGAGACGGATCGAGAATTGAGTGAGCTAGAAATTGCGACACTTCGAACGCATATCAACGCCGCCGTTGCCGGGCAGAAGCTTGGTGAGGTTACCGAGGCACTCGCTCAGGCTCCGGCAGTCGCGCCGGAGCTCAGCGTGACATCTATGCGTTTAGTGGCAACTCTGGCAGAACAGGTCGCGGCCAACCGGCAGCAGCGACTCGTGATGGCGGGTGCCGGAAACCTCGTTCGCACAGAAAATGACTTTCAGGGCAGCATCTATCCGCTCCTCGACGCCATTGAAGAGCAGGTGACCGTTCTCAAACTTCTCGCCGAGATGGCCAGTGACGAGTCAGAAGTGTCGGTCAGCATTGGTCGCGAGCATGATGTTCGCGATTTTCGCGAGGCCAGTCTCGTTGCCGGTGGCTACAGCAGTTCCGGCGAGGTCTCTCGCCTGGGTGTCATCGGTCCCACCCGCATGGATTACTCCGGCAATATGGCGGCGGTGCGCGCTGTCGCGCACTACCTCTCGCGCATCCTCGATTCTTAGATCCGGCAGTTCCCCCATCCGCATCAACACAGAAATGAATTTCGTTGGCTGATCACTACGACGTCCTGGGCGTTTCTCGCGATGCCTCCAGCGAAGAAATCAAGAAGGCATATCGACGCCTCGCCCGTGAGCTTCACCCGGATGTCAACCCCGATCCCGAAGCCCAGGACCGTTTCAAAATGGTGACGCACGCCTATGAGGTCTTGAGCGATCCCGTGTCGCGTGAAAACTATGACCGGGGTGGTGACAGTAATCCCTTTGGTGGCGGGGGATTCGCCGATTTTGGCGACATTTTCTCGACTTTCTTTGGCGGTGGACAGTCGTCGCGGGGTCCTCGATCGCGGAGCGAACGCGGACAAGACGCCCTGCTCCGTCTGGATGTTGAGCTTGCCGACGTTATTTTTGGTATCGAAAAAGAAGTTGAGTTCGATACGGCAGCGGTGTGTGAAACGTGTTCCGGTTCCTGTTGCCAGCCGGGCACGTCGCCGGTGACCTGCGATATCTGTGGTGGCGCCGGAGTGATCAATCGAACCGTTCGATCTCTTCTCGGCAACGTAATGACGCAGGCTCCGTGTGGATCGTGTCGAGGATTCGGTACTGTCATCGCAACTCCGTGCACGACCTGCCAGGGTCATGGTCGCGTTCGTGCGCGCAAGACGGTAACCATTGACGTGCCCGCGGGCGTAGATAGCGGCGTGCGACTCCACCTGCCGGGCAGTGGCGAGGTCGGGCCGGCCGGTGGGGCAAGCGGCGACCTGTTTATCGAAATCTTGGTGCGAAGCAACGACGTCTTTAATCGCCTCAAAGACGACCTTTTGTGCACGGTTGACGTGTCGATGGCCGATGCCATTCTGGGCACAACCTTTACGTTCGAGGCACTCGACGGACCGGTCGACGTAGAGATTAAGCCGGGCGCGCAAAGTGCTGACGTCATTGTGATCAGGGATCGTGGCATCGGTCGATTGCGCGGAAACGGGCGCGGCGATCTTCGCATTGGCCTGCACGTGCTCACGCCGACCAAACTCTCTGCCAAAGAGAAGGAACTTATTGCGTCGTTTGCGTCATCGCGCAAGGCTCAGCCGCCGGTTCTCGGATCGTTCCAACAGGGGCTCTTTGCCAAACTGCGAGATCGGTTTCTCTAGCCCGCTGAGGGATGACCACCATGGCCCATTTTTTCATAGACGAGACACTTGAGACGGCAGCGTCCGGCGATCACGTGACGCTCTCGGGTCCCGAGGGGCGTCACGCCGCCACCGTTTCTCGGCTTCGCGTGGGAGAGGCTGTGATTCTCGGAAACGGCCGTGGGCTTACCTGCACCGTAGAGGTCGTGGCCGTCGACAAATCCGCCGTCAGCTTCTTGGTGACAGAGGTGCAGGTGACCAGCCAACCGCGCCACCGGTTCGTTCTCGCCCAGGCCCTAGCCAAGTCTGATCGGGATGAGCGCGCTGTCGAGGCGGCCGTAGAAGTTGGCGTAGACGCGATTATTCCCTTTGTTGCTGACCGCAGCATCAGTCGCTGGGTGGGGGACAAAGTGCAGAAGGGGCAGACACGATGGCAGACGATTGCTCGAGAAGCGAGTAAGCAGTCGCTGCGGGCATGGGTTCCCCCGGTTTTGTCGCCGTGTTCGGCTGTCGAGATTCTTGCGCGCGAACCCAGCAACTTCTTCGTTCTCGATCAAAGTGGGCAAGCCTTCGACTCGGTTGATTGGGCACATGTCGTGATGGCCGATGAGGCCCCCGGCGAATCACAGGTCGTCAACGAATCAGTCTTTATTGTCGGCCCTGAGGGCGGGTTTAGTGATGCCGAACGCGCTCAGTTTGATGCCGCCGAATGTCACGTTCTGCGCCTCGGCCGACACGTCTTGCGCACCTCAACGGCGGGCCCCGTCGCCGCGGCACTTGCTTCGGCGCTGTCGGGTCGATGGAGCTAGACCTACGATAGGACTATGAGCGAGCCCACAATTTTTAGCCGGATCGTCGCGGGAGAGATCCCGGCGACGGTGGTGTGGCAAAACGAGCGACTCATCGCGTTTGAAGACATTGCTCCGCAGGCTCCCGTCCACCTACTCGTCATTCCAAAAACTCAGCAGTACGCGAATGTATCCGAGCTTGCCGTCGGGGATCCCGCCCTCTTGGCAGAGATGATTTCGGTGGCAGATCAATTGGCGGCGACGCACGCCAACGGCGAGTACCGCCTCGTTTTCAATTCGGGAGCGTCTGCAGGCCAAACCGTCTTTCACGTTCACGCTCACGTGCTTTGCGGCGGACTCACGGAGAGTGCGCTTGCCTAGCGCGGCATTTTCTGAGGTGCTCACCATAACCGGTATTGACATGGTGCGCCTCCTCGGCCCGCAAGATCGATTGATGACGCGGATCGAGCGAGAATACCCGCTGGTGACACTGCGCGTGCGCGGAAACGAAATCACGCTGACCGGCGACGACACGGAAGCGGGAGCGAATCAAGCGCTTCAGGTGCGGGCGCTTATTGGTGAACTCGTCGATTTGGTGCGGCAGGGGATTGATCTGACCGAGACAGATGTGACAGAAAATGATGCTCACGCTGGTGCCACGGTGAAGAATCACGGCGAGGTGATTCTCACGGCACGGGGCAAAATGATTCGGGCAAAGACGCCCGGACAGCAGCGGTACGTCAACACGGTGCGTGACAACACCATTGTTTTTGGAATCGGCCCGGCCGGAACGGGAAAGACCTACTTGGCCATGGCGATGGCCGTGGCCGCTCTGCAGCGCAAAGAAGTTAACCGGATCATCCTGACCCGGCCCGCCGTGGAGGCTGGCGAGCGACTGGGGTTCTTACCGGGCACTCTGACCGACAAAATCGACCCTTACCTGCGCCCGCTTTTTGACGCGCTCAACGACATGATGGATCCGGAGCTCGTGCCCAAGCTGATGAGCATTGGCACCATCGAGGTGGCACCGCTGGCCTACATGCGGGGTCGAACCCTGAACGATTCCTTCATTATTCTCGACGAAGCGCAGAATACGGGCCCGGAGCAAATGAAGATGTTTCTCACACGACTGGGCTTTAATTCACACATGGTGATCACCGGTGACATCACTCAGATTGACCTTCCGAGTGCGACGAGTGGTCTGCGCATCGTCACCGACGTTCTCGACGACATCCCTGATATTGAGTTCGCTTATCTCGGGTCCGAAGATGTGGTGCGGCATTCGCTCGTGGGGCGCATCGTTGATGCCTACACCGCGTTCGAAGAGCGCACCCGGTCACGGCGGGAGCGCAAGCGGTGAGCATCGAAATCAATAATGAGACATCGTTTCAGGTAGATGAGCCGGGGCTTCATCGCATGGCGGTCTTTGCCCTTGATGCCCTGCGCGTTCATCCCGATGCGGAGGTCAACATCCTGCTCTATGAGGTGGGCCCCATGGAAGAGTTGCATCTGAAGTGGCTCGACGAGCCGGGCCCCACTGATGTGCTCAGTTTTCCGATGGATCAGTTGCGCCCCGGGACCGACGAGTTTCAGACCCCAGCCGGACTCCTGGGTGACATCGTGCTGTGTCCTTCGGTTGCCGAGGCCCAGGCGATAACAGCGGGTCAT
>WLNS01000042.1 GCA_009699665.1 Actinomycetota bacterium | reverse complement strand
GGCGGCCTCTTTTCCACCTGGGCGATCGAGAATCTCAAGCCGGGAATGCAGCTGTCGGTCATGATGCCCGAGGGCGCCTTTGTTTCCCAGAGTTCGGAGACCGGCGCGCACTTCGTGGCGATTGCCGCCGGTTCGGGAATCACCCCCGTTATCGCGCTCATCGAGAGCGCCCTGTCCGCCGACCCCCGCAACCGTTTCTCGCTCGTGTATTCCAACCGCACCGCGATGGAGACGATGTTTGTCGACGAGCTCGCCGATCTCAAAGACCGGTACCCCACCAGGCTTGCGCTGTATCACGTGCTCACGCGAGAGACGCGAAGCTCTGAGTTGCTCTCGGGTCGTCTGGACGAGCAAAAAATCAACGAGATACTGCAGCAACTCATTTCGCCAACCGATGTCAACGAGTGGTTCATTTGCGGACCCTTCGATCTCGTGCAGCTGGTTCGCGACACCCTCGCTGAGCATGGCGTGGCGGCAGACGACGTTCGGTTCGAACTGTTCACCACCGGGCGGCCCGATGGTCTCGGAGGCCAGTCTGGCCGACCGATAGTGGTTGAAGCGGGTCAAGACGTGCACACGATTACGTTCCGACTAGACGGAACCTCGGCAACCGTCACGACCCCCGTGCACAGCAACGAGAGCATTCTCAACGCAGCGCTCAGAGTACGACCTGACGTGCCCTTCGCCTGCGCCGGTGGCGTGTGCGGAACCTGCCGGGCAACCGTGGTCTCGGGCACGGTGAACATGGTCGAGAACTACGCGCTCGAACCCGATGAACTCGAGCGCGGATACGTGCTCACGTGTCAGTCCATACCGACGAGCGAGCTCGTCGAAATCAACTACGACTCTTAGGAGAACTCATGTCGATTGACCTGACCATCACCGGCGGTGTGGCCGAGATCGTGCTCAATGCGCCCGAGCGTCTCAATTCGGTTAACGAGACAGATCTCGCCGACCTAGGGTCGGCATTCACCGCGGCGCACGAAGCGCGCGTCGGCGCTGTGCTGCTGCGCGGTGAGGGGCGTGCGTTCTGCGCGGGTCGTGACATCAGCAACGTGGATCCGGCAACAGACGACGCAACGGCTTACCTCGCGCATCTTGTGACGCCGCTTCTTCGCCAGATCGCCGATTTTCCGGCTCCCACGTTTGCGGCAGCGACGGGTGCGTGTCTGGGAGTCGGACTGGGGCTACTCATCGCGTGCGATGTCGTCTATGTGGCCGAGAACGCAAAGATTGGTTCACCCTTTGCCAACCTTGGCGCAACGCTCGACTCGGGTGGGCACGCACTGTTCTTCGAGCGACTCGGAGCTCACCGAACGCTCGACCTGATCTACACGGCCGAACTGATGAGCGGCGCCGAGGCCGTTGCGGCGGGGCTTTTCAGCAGGGCCGTGCCGGAGGCAGACTTGCTCGACTTCACTCGGGAGCGCGTGGTTCGGGCGTCAACCGGAGCTATCCAGGCATTCCGCGCAAGCAAGGAGCTTGTGCGAGAACTGCGCGACGAACGCCTCGGGCTGTGGGCCTCGGTCGACCACGAGAATGTTGCGCAGGGAGCCCTCTGCGAAACCGATGACTACCGCGAGGGATTCGCTGCGTTCCAAGAAAAGCGCACACCGGTGTTTGGCAGCGCAGCGCGATGACCGACGCAGACATGTTCGAGCGAGACGCGGCATCGGCCGCCCTCGGAATCACGATTGTTGAGCGTGAGAGCGGTCACGCGGTCGCCACCATGTTGGTTCGAGAAGACATGTTGAACGGCTTTGGCATCATGCACGGCGGGCTCATCTTTGCGTTGGCCGACACCGCGTTCGCTTTTGCGTGTAACGATTCCTCGGCGGTGACCCTCGCCGCGGGGGCCGACATCACCTTTCTGCGACCCGTCAAGCTCGGGCAGCGTCTGGTTGCCAGCGCATCCGTGCGGTCGCGCTCCGGCCGGAGCGGAATTTATGACGTCACGGTGCGCGACGAGACGGATACGGCGGTAGCCGAGTTTCGTGGCCGTAGTCGCACTATCGGCCCGCCCGCGGGGTGAGCTTGATCGCACTGGTCATGGTGCGTCGTCGCAAGGAGACGCCAGAGCAGTAGAGTCTCCTCAGGGGGATTTACCCTTTGTGCGTAAAGCGGGAAACGAGCAAATCCGTGAAGAAGACCACTACCTGGGTGACTGCTGTTGCCACGGCAATTCTGGCAACACTGGCTTCGCTCGGGCTCTCAACGCCCGCGTTCGCTGCCCCTGAAGCCCAGCCGCCCATCGCCACCACCGGGAACTACAACTGGGTCTCCACTTCGGCTGACGGCACCATTGCGGCCACTTACTCGGGGGCCAGCGGCATGACCGTTTACAACAGTTCGACTAAAACCGCCGTTTCGTATTCGGCGGCTACCCTCGGGCTGATCAATGCCGGCGAGGCTGTTGTTTCCCCCGACGGGTCGGAGATTTACATCCTGGGTGATAATCCGCAAAGAGTTGTCGTGCTCGATGTTGGGTCGGGCACGATTACTCAGACAATAACGTTGCCTTTCGCGGGCTGGATCGGTGCCGTCACACCCGACGGATCAGCCCTCTTGGTGTACGCCAAGACAGCCAAACAAATCCTAAAGATTGACCTGTCAACGTATGCACCCGTCGGTTCCCCGCTCGTCATGGCAGCCGACTACCCCTACCAAATGTGCATCACGTCTGACTCATCTACGTTGTATTCACCGGGCTACGACCAGGACTACACCTCGGTGATTGACGTGAGTTCACTGACTCTGACGACCCAGTTGCCCGATACGAGCGGCCCCTACACGTGCGCCCTTGGTGCCGACGACACGCTTTACATTGGCGACTACGACTCAGGTGCGATTCGTAAGTACGCCGCCGATGGTTCCAGCATTACGAGTGCAAACGGGCTGGTGGATGAAATGTTCGGCATCGGTCTGACCTGCAACAGCGTAATTGTGGGCGACTATCAGAACGCGGGATTCAAGCTGCTTGACCGCACGAGCCTTGCCCAGACAGGAACCCTGAACTCGGTGAACTACACCTACATGATGGCTGTCAATCATGCTGCCACGATCACGTGGGTAGGCGCTTATGCCGCGGCGACCGGTTTGCAGCAAGTGACAGACACCAATTGTGCACTGGCGAATACGGGCGTTGATTCGTCGACCATCGGCACTTCGGTTGCGGTGAGCGCGGGGCTGCTGGCAGCCGGTGCGATTGCGCTGGTCATGGTGCGCCGCCGTCGCAACGGCTAGTTAGCCGCACACATCGTTGAAAGGCCGGGCCGAAAGGCTCGGCCCTTTTCCCTGTTGAAAACTTGAGACGTGCTCGCAATCCATTTGGTATTCTCAAAGTATGACAAGACCCGCCAAGCTGCCGACGACCATCAAGGTGTCGCCCGATACGCGCGACAAGCTGAAAGTTCTGGCGAAGCGCGAAGAATGCACCCTTGATCAGTACCTCAACAAGCTCATCGCCATGGCAGACCGCGAACAGCGCTGGGATTCCCTTCGAGCCTCCGTGGCAGCCATGAGTTCTCAAGACTGGGAAGACTACGCCCAAGAGGCTAATCCTCAGCGGGCTGACGTGCCATGGGATGGGGCAACTGTTGCCGACGAATGGCAAGAGGAGTGGGACGCGTGGGTTGCTCGTAATGCGGGCAAGGGCCCGGTAGCCAATTAATGACTCATGATGTGACCGTGCAAAACATTGATCCGGGGCGGCTTGTCTGGGCCGACGCGAGTCCGGTTCGCGGTCGAGAGCAAGGCGGACGTCGTCCCTACGTTGTCGTTTCATCATCGGATCATCTCGAGCTTGCCGACACCCTGATGCTTGTCGCTCCCGTCACGAGCGCACGACGCAACTGGGCTAATCATGTGCGCGTGATGGGTGACACCGGTCTGCAACGGGAATCATGGGTGATGACCGAGCAGGTTCGCGTCATGTCGCGCGATCGAATACAAGGTCACCTAGGCGCGGTGTCTCCACAGTGCTTGGCGCGCGTGCGCTTGTGGGTGGGTGAGTTCCTCGGGATTGTCTAACGACAAGTAAACTCGGAAGCGTGTCTGCCGCCGAGAATCCTGCCACTCAAATCAGCGAATCCGCTGTATCTGAGGCGCTCTCCGCGGCCCTCGCGGCCATCGCAGCCGCACCCGATGCCGCGGGCCTGAAGGCCATCCGCAATGCCCATGTGGGTGAGGCATCGCCGCTGGCCGCGCTCAATGCCGCACTCAAGGATGTTCCCAACGACCAGAAGGCTGCCGCGGGCAAACTTGTGGGCCAGGCACGCGCCCAGGCCAATCAGGCCTATGCAGCGCGCGAGACCGAGATGGTCGCCGCGGAGCAGACGGCGCAACTCGCCGCCGAGTCCGTCGACGTGACCGCGGCGGCATCCCGCACGCGCATCGGCGCCCGGCATCCGCTCATGCTGTTGCAGGAAAGCGTGTGCGATGCGTTTGTGGGCATGGGGTGGGAGATCGCCGAGGGTCCCGAGCTCGAGAGCGAGTGGTACAACTTCGACGCACTCAACTTCGACGAGGATCACCCGGCGCGCGCCATGCAAGACACTTTCTTTGTTGAGCCGCCCGAGGCGCATCTCGTGCTGCGCACGCACACCAGCCCCGTGCAGGTGCGCACCATGCTCACGCGAAAGCCGCCCATCTACATCATCGCTCCGGGTCGGGTGTATCGCACCGACGAGCTCGACGCCACGCACACCCCGGTCTTCACGCAGTTCGAGGGCCTGGCCGTCGACAAGGGTCTGACCATGGCCCACCTGCGCGGCACGCTCGAGCACGCCGCCCGCCTTATGTTTGGCGAGGGCGCCAAGATTCGCCTGCGCCCCAACTACTTTCCGTTCACCGAGCCCAGTGCCGAACTCGACGTGTGGCACCCCACGTTCACCGGGGGAGCGCGCTGGATCGAGTGGGGCGGCTGTGGCATGGTCAATGCCAACGTGTTGCGCTCGGCCGGCATCGACCCGGAGGTTTACTCGGGCTTCGCGTTCGGCATGGGTGTGGAGCGCACACTGATGTTCCGCAACGGCGTTCACGACATGCACGACATGGTCGAGGGCGACGTGCGCTTCTCGCAGCAGTTCGGCATGGTGGTCTGATGCGCGTTCCGCTCAGTTGGTTGGCCGAATACGTCGACCTTGCTCCCGGCACTACTCCCGAGGATGTTCACGCGGCACTGGTCAAGGTGGGCTTCGAAGAAGAAGACATCCACCGTTCCGATGTGACGGGTCCGGTCGTTGTGGGCGAGGTTCTCGAGTTCGCGGAGGAGCCGCAGAGCAACGGCAAGTCCATCCGCTGGTGTCAGGTGCGCGTGGCCAAGCCCGGCGAAAAGGCGGCGGATGCGGCTTTCGGTGGCACGGGCGACGAGGTGCGCGGCATTGTCTGCGGTGCCAAAAACTTTGCGGTCGGCGACAAGGTCATCGCTACGCTTCCCGGCGCGGTCCTGCCCGGCGGGTTCGCCATCACCCCGCGCAAGACCTACGGCCACACGTCCGACGGAATGCTGGCCTCGGCCAAGGAGCTCGGCCTGGGCGACGACCACTCAGGCATCCTCGTCTGGTCAACACTCGGCCTCGATCCCGAAATCGGCACGGATGCCGCCGGCCTGCTGGGGCTCGACGACTCGGCTGTCGAAATCAACGTCACGCCCGATCGCGGCTACGCCTTCTCCATCCGCGGTGTGGCTCGCGAGTATGCGCACGCCACGGGTGCCACGTTCCGCGATCCGGCCCACCACCTACCCGCCACGGGTGGCGCTCACACGGCCGAGGCATTCGGCACCGACTTTTCTGTCACCATCGACGACGCCGCGCCCATCCGTAATCGCGCCGGGGCATCCGTCTTCGTCACCCGCGTTGTCACCGGCGTTGATGCCACCCGCCCCACGCCCGGTTGGATGACCTCGCGACTGCGCTTGGCCGGCGTGCGTCCCATCTCCCTCGTGGTCGACATCACCAACTACGTCATGTTCGAACTGGGTCAGCCCATTCACGGCTACGACCTCGACAAAGTCACGGGCGGACTCACCGTTCGTCGCGCCCTCACTGCCGACGGTCGAGATGCCGCCGGTCGAGTAGTCGCCGAAGGCGACGTATCGAGGCCGAAGGGCCCCGACTCCGCTGGTCGAGTAGACCCGAAGGGTCGTATCGAGACCCTCACCACGCTCGATGAGCAGGTGCGCACGCTGCACGCCGAAGACCTCGTGATTGCCGACTCATCCGGCGCCATCGGCCTCGCCGGCGTCATGGGTGGGGCGAGCACTGAGATTACGAGCACCACGAAGAACGTGCTGATCGAGGCCGCCAACTTCGACCCCGTGTCGATTGCCCGCTCCGCGCGACGCCACAAGTTGCCCAGTGAGGCCAGCCGCCGGTTTGAGCGCGGGGTTGACCCGGCCGTTGCCGAGGTGGCAGCCGGTCGCGTTGTCCAGCTTCTCGTCGACCTGGCCGGGGGAGTCGCCGCCGATCACGGTTCTTACGTCGTCGGTCGAGTAGACCCGAAGGGTCGTATCGAGACCAAAGCGGTCGAGATTTCGACAGGCTCAATCGACGGGGCGTCAGGCTCAATGAGCGACTGGTCCGACCGCGAGCCCATCGAACTGCCAGACGGCTTTGTCTCGGGCCTCATCGGCTACAACTACACGCCCGAGCAGGTGCGCTCATCGCTGGCCGAAATCGGCGGTCAGATTGCCGAAGCCAAGGGCGCACTCATGGTGACGCCGCCGAGCTGGCGCCCGGACATCACCGACAAGTGGACTCTTGCCGAAGAAGTAGCGCGCATCATTGGCTTCGACGTGATTCCCGCAATGCTGCCCGTCGCCCCTCCTGGCCGCGGCTACACGGTTGCGCAGCAGGTGCGTCGCCGAGTGTCCAACGGCCTGGCCAGCGCCGGTCACACCGAGACGCTCGCGTACCCGTTCTTTGACGAAGCCACCAACAACCTGTTCGGCTCGGTCGCCGGTGGTGAGGTGCCCCAGGTGCGGCTGGCCAATGCGCTCGACAGCGAACAGGGCTGGATGCGTACATCGCTTCTGCCCGGACTCCTGCAGACCGCGGCGCGCAACCGCTCCCGCGGCTTCACCGACCTGGCCATCTTTGAGCAGGGGCTCGTGTTCCGACCCGTTGCCGGCGTCACTTACGGTCACGCCATGCTGCCCGCGGGCACACGTCCCACAGATACGCAGATTTCTGAGCTCAACGCCAGCATCCCGCCTCAGCCGCGCCACATCGCCGGCGTGCTCGTGGGCGATGCTGTGCTTCGCGAGCCCGGGCAGAAGGCTGTCTCTTTCGACTGGCAGGATGCCCTCGCTGCCGTCTCGCAAATTGCGTCTGCTGCCGGCGTGCACATCGTCGTGTCGCAGGCAACGCACGCCTCTTTCCACCCGGGTCGCTGCGCCGCGCTCACCCTTCGTTCGTCGAGTAGCGCCGAAGGCGCGTATCGAGACGTCGTCATCGGTTACGCCGGCGAAATCCTGCCCACGGTGGCCGACGCCTTCAACCTGTCCGGCCGGGTGGCCGCCTACGAGCTTGACCTCGACGCCATCGCGGCCGCGGCCGGTGAACCCGTCGCCGCTGAGCCCGTGCCCGCCATGACGGCCGCCACACAGGACGTCTCGCTCGTTGTCGCCACCGAGATCCCGGCAGCAGACGTTGAGGCCGCGCTCGTCGAAGGCGCCGGCGACCTGCTCGAGCACGCCCGACTCGTCGACATCTATCAGGGTGAGGGCCTGCCGGCGGGAACGCGCTCACTCACGTTTGCCCTGCGGTTCCGCGCCCCCGACCGTACGCTCACGCAGGCCGAGGCCACCGAGGCCAAGCAGGCCGGTGTTGCCCTCGCGGCCGAACGCTTCGGCGCGGCCATTCGCGACTAGCTCGTACGGCAACCACCGTTAACGCTGATGCCGGGCAGACTGTAACCAGCGGTTCACGAACTCATAGGGTCTCAGAATCACGCGTCCGTTCCAAGGGTTGAGCGCGGTGAGGTCGGTGTCGTCGGTCACGAGTACATCGGCATCTGCGGCGAGCACGAGATCCAAGATCAGGTTGTCCTCGTGATCTGCAACGCCGTGGTCACGCTTCGGGGGATCCATGACCGCGCCGCCCGACATCTCGACGATGTCGAGGAGAGCCTCGATGTAACGAGCGATTCCCGCATCTGTGTGGCCAAGGTGCGCCAGGATTCGAATCGTGTTCTCGATGATGTGGGGCGAGAGGAAGAGCCGAACGTCCACCCCATCGAACGCAATCGACACGCAGTCGGCCGCCGCTCGGCCGGTGGCAGGCGGAAGGGGTTCAATCTCTGGCCACACTGACTCGTCATCGACGGCATTTTGGACGTAGACATTGATGTCGAACACGACGCGCATGGTTACTCCTCGAGCGGGGGCTTGCCCTTTGCTTCTCGCACGAGGGCCATCACTTCGGCGTTAGTGTACGTTCTTACTCCGCGTTCCTCGCGAAGTTGTGTACGGATGCTCTTCATGCGCTCGGCCATCATGCGTGACCGAAAGTGGCGAACCGCCACGCGCAGAAACTCGGAGCGGTTGCCCCCCGCGAACTCATTTATCACAATGTCGAGGTCGGGCAGCATGTCTTCGGGAATCGCAAATCCCACAGTTTTTGCTCGTGCCATGGCGTCTTTTCCTTTCAGTCGCGTGATTGATGGCAATTATTGCATACGGACATGCAATCTCCCGATTTGTCTCCACGGGACAACGCCGCCCTGTTGCCGGGCTAGGTGGTTGACCTACTGGGGCGCGCGGCCCGAACGCAACGCCAGCAGCGACGCCACCCACAGCGGCACCACCGCAAAGAGCGCCACCAACAGCATCGACTGCGCGATGGCCATCGGCTCACCGGTGAGCGGTGTGCCCGCGCCATACGTGGTGTTGATCAGCGGGATCATCACAATGGCCAGCGGGAAGGTTCCATAGAGCAGCGCGCCCATCAGCGTGAAGCCGCGCGGCTTGGGCGCTTCGATGTGCGCCACGGCCTTCTTGCGCCGCAACAGCCACTGAATGATCAGCAGGAACACCAGGGTCTCGCCAAACCAGCCGACAAAGTTCTGCACGGGAATGCCAAAGTAGGGGCCGCCGTCTTTCCAAATCCACTGGCCGAGCACGGTGGCGTGCCAGGGGTCGCTGGCAAAGTCGAGCAGCGCCATGCCGAATGCCGCCATCGCCGACACCCACACCGCGCGCCATCCGCCCACGGCTCGGGTGATCGATCCGCTCACCGCGCGCGCCAGCATCAGGCTGGCGTAGGCCATGGCAAAGTACTGCAACTGGATGAGCGGCGGCACGCCCAACAGCAACGGTCCGAGCGGGCCGTCGGGGTAGTAGTAGTTGCCGAACACGAGGCCGGTGGCCACGCCCAGGGCTTCGCCAAAGAAGCTCACAATAACCACGGCGGCGAAGCTCAGCCACGCGGTTGCCGCTCCGGCCCAGCGCACAAAGTGCCACAGGGCAAACGCCACAGGCACCAGCCCAATCACGAGCGACAGAGAACCGTTCACGGTGGCGGGCACGAACGCCGCGCCAAACGAGATGGCCAGGAGAACCCACAGACCGATCATCTCGCCGCGCGAGGGGCGGGCTGACTTCGATGCTGACGTCGATGGCGAGTTCGACGTGGATGACGACGCGCCGGCAGGAATCTTTTCGTGAGTCATGGTGCCCAATCTAGCCAGTCGTTCGCCTGTTCGCGCAGGTTATTTAATCACGCATCCGTTGCTGGCCCAGTCGTGAGCATCCGTGACAAAGACGGGTGATGTTGCGCCCGCGTCGAGCGCGGCGAACGAGGTGCTGGCCGTCGACGTCCATTCGGTGTCGGAATCCGAGACCGAGTAGATCACGGTGTCACCCTCGATGCGCCAGCCGTCGATGTCGATGTAGTCGGGTGCGTCACACGATTGTTCGATCAGCCGAGAGAGCGGGTCAATTCCACGGCGGGCCACCACGGTTTCGTGGCTTGCTGGCACTGGCGTGATCGCCGGCGTGGGCACGGGTGCTGCCGACTCGAATGAGCTTGTCGGTGTTGATGCGCTGGATGGCGACGCCGATTCCTGCGAAGACAACCCCGAAACCGGTGGGCGAGAGGCGGGTCGATTGATTGCGGTGAGCACAACCACGAGGATGATGACCCCACCGATGATGGTCGCGCCGATGCGCAGCGCCCCTTTGACCGTGATTTTCATGCGTCCTCGTTGTGCGTCGATTGTTGACCAGCCGGCCTGCCTACCTCTTTGTGCGAGTGTATGCGTGGCCACTGACATTTCGTTTGACATTTCGTTGTCCTTGCGGCCATGAATACTCGAGACTGAAAGAGGGGCCACTTATGGAAATCGTTGCGGGCATCATTATTGTGGTGGCGCTGGGGCTGGGCATCTGGTTTCTGGTGTTCATGTTCCGGCTGATCTTTGGGGGAGCGGCGCGAGCAGTGCAATCACCCACCAATACGGCCGCCATGACCGCCGACGAGGAGGGCAACGTGCACAGCGGCCCGCACGGCTACTCGCCCAACACGGCCTACCCCGAGACGCAGTACGGCTCGGGCTTTGACCCGGATGCCGACTGGAATCACGAGGAGCAGTAGGGCCGGAGAGAGAAATTGCCGGCCAACCCGAGTTCTGTTGTGCACGCGAGAATAAACCGCTACTTTATTGTTTTGGCCTGTACGAGGTCACGTTCAGCCCCTCTCGAGCAGGTGGCGATCCTTTCGAGAGGAACACGACAATGACTAAAAAGCTTTCCCCAGAAGACGAAGAGCATTACGCCGCGCTAGCCGAAAAAATCAATTCAGGTGACTTTGAGGTCGTCCCCGGCTCGGTGCTGACGGGAGCTGCCGCGGCTGAGGCTGGGCGCGCTTTTCTGCTGAAGGAGTACGGCTCAGAAGAAGCCCTCGCCGCGGCGTTGCGGCCCGGCCGCCCCAAGTTGGGCAATGCTTACGAGCGCGGGCCGTCACGCGAGATCCGGGGACGAGTCACGGCACAACAGTTTCGCGCCATTGCCGAATTGCAGGCGCGCACGTCACGTAGCCAAAGCGAGATAGTGCGGGATGCCATCCAGGCGCT
>WLNS01000041.1 GCA_009699665.1 Actinomycetota bacterium | reverse complement strand
GAAGGCGAGGCCTAGACCGTGCAGAAGTTCACCACCGTCACCGGCATCGGAGCACCGCTGCATCGCAGCGCTGTCGACACCGATCAGATCATCCCGGCCGTCTTTCTCAAGCGCGTCACGAAGACCGGCTTTGAAGACGCACTCTTTCACGAGTGGCGCCAAGACCCCGACTTCGTGATCAATAAGCCCGCCTATCAGGGCGCGCGTGTGTTGGTGGCCGGCCACGACTTTGGCACGGGGTCGTCGCGCGAACACGCCGTGTGGGCCCTGCGCGATTTTGGCTTTGACGTGGTGCTGAGCCCGCGCTTTGCCGACATCTTTCGCGGCAACGCGGGCAAGCAGGGCTTGCTGGCCGCCCAAATTTCTGAGCCTGACGCTGAAGCCCTGATGGACCTGCTCGAGGCCGCACCCGGCACCGAGGTCACGGTCAATCTCGACGAGCGCAGCGTCTCCGCCGGTGAGCTCGCGTTTGGCTTCGAGATTGACGACTACACGCGCTGGCGTTTAATGGAGGGCCTCGACGATATCGGGCTTACCCTGCGCGACGAGCCGGCCATTACTGCTTTCGAGGAATCGCGTCCGGCCTGGATGCCCACGACACTTCCGGCGAGGCACGCATGAACACGATAGCCAACGACGCGCGCGCCTCGGGCGCGAAGGTCGGCCTCGAGGCCGAGACCATCATCATCAACGGTGGTCGCCCTCTCAAGGGCCGCATCGATGTCAAAGGTGCCAAGAACCTTGTGACCAAGGCCATGGTTGCCGCCATTTTGGGCGACACCCCGAGCACCCTGCGTGACGTGCCCGCGATCAGCGATGTGCAGGTGGTGCGCGGCCTGCTCGAAGTGCACGGCGTGACCGTCACCGACGGCGATGCCGGTGAACTCATTTTTGATCCCAGTCGCGTTGAGTCGGCTCACATGGTCGATATCGATGCGCACGCCGGGTCGAGCCGCATTCCCATTTTGTTCTGTGGCCCCCTGCTGCACCGACTCGGTGAGGCCTTCATTCCCGACCTCGGCGGATGCCGCATCGGTGACCGCCCCATCGACTACCACCTCGAAGTGCTGGCACAGTTCGGTGCCGTCGTTGACAAACTGCCGTCAGGTATTCGCCTCTCGGCCCCCAACGGTTTGCACGGAACAAAGATCGCGTTGCCCTACCCCAGTGTGGGTGCCACCGAGCAGGTGTTGTTGACGTCGGTGCTAGCCCAGGGCAAGACCGAGCTTGCGGGCGCGGCCATCGAACCCGAGATCATGGATCTCGTCAATATTTTGCAAAAGATGGGCGCCATCATCTCGGTCGACACCGACCGCGTTATTCGCATCGAGGGCGTGACCAAGCTCTCGGGCTACACGCATCGTGCGCTCTTCGATCGCAACGAGGCCGCGAGTTGGGCGTCAGCGGCGCTCGCCACCGAGGGCGACATCTTTGTGGGTGGCGCCAAACAAGAGGAACTGCTCACGTTCCTGAACATTTTCCGCAAGGTCGGCGGTGCGTTCGATATTGCCGACGACGGCATTCGGTTCTATCACCCCGGCGGCGACCTCACCCCCGTGGTTGTCGAGACCGACGTGCACCCCGGGTTCATGACCGACTGGCAACAGCCGCTTGTGGTGGCACTCACCAAGGCGCACGGCGTGTCGATCGTGCACGAGACGGTCTATGAGCAGCGTTTTGGTTTTGTCGACGCCCTCGTGCAAATGGGCGCCAACATTCAGCTGCACTCCGAGTGCCTGGGCTCAAGCCCGTGCCGGTTTGGCCAGCGCAACTTTGTGCACTCCGCCGTGATCTCGGGCCCCACGCTCCTGCACGGTGCCGACATCGAGATTCCCGACCTGCGCGGTGGCTTCAGCCATCTGATTGCGGCGTTGACCGCCGAAGGCACCTCGCGCGTGTCGAACGTGGGCATCATTAGCCGCGGCTATGAAAACTTCATCACCAAACTTCAGCAGCTGGGCGCCGACTTCAGTCTCGAGGCATAACCGTGGCGATTAGTGAACGGGCCAAGCCCAGCATTTTCTGGATTTATGTGCCGCTCGTGCTGCCCCTCATGACGTGGCTCGTCAAGTATCGCTTCTACAACAAGACCAAGATTCCTCTGCTGGGCCCGCTTATCATTTCGCCTAACCACTGTTCGCACATCGACCCCGTGGTGATGGGCGTGGCCGTATGGCACATGGGCCGCAACCCGCGTTTCATGGCTAAGGCCAGCATTCTGCGGGTGCCCGTGCTGGGCTGGTTTCTCAAACTTTCGGGCCAGATTCCTGTTGAACGCGGCGGATCGATGCGGTCGCAGGCATCGCTCAAGGCCGCCCGCGCACTTGCCGAGAAAGGTCAGTCGGTGATCATCTATCCCGAGGGCTCACTCACGCGCGATCCCGATAACTGGCCCATGCGCGGCAAGAGTGGTGCGGTTCGCCTAGCCCTCGAGATGGGCATTCCCATCGTGCCAATCGCCCACTGGGGCACGCAAGCGGTCATGGGGCGGTACTCCAAAAAGATCTCATTTTGGCCACGAAAAATCGTTGATGTCAAGGTGGGCGATCCGCTCGACCTGTCTGCCTATATTGGCAAGCCCCTCAACAGCACCACCCTGACCGCGGCCACCAACGACCTGATGAACGCGATTACGGCCCTGTTGGAAGACCTGCGGGGCGAGAAGGCGCCGACCACCCGGTGGGATCCCGCCGTGCACAACCAGACAGAAACGGGCAAGTTTTGACTCGCAAGAATGCGCTTCCGACGCCCCGCCGCGTGGCCGTCATGGGCGCCGGCAGTTGGGGCACCACATACGCAAAGATCCTTGCCGACGCGGGCAACGACGTCACGCTGTGGGCACGCCGTGCCGAGGTGGCGCGAGAGATTGCCGAAACCAAGAGGAATTCTGCCTATCTGAAGGGCATCAATCTGCCTCGAAACCTGCACGCGACGAACGTGTTGGCCGAGGCGTTTGACGGTGCCGACGAAGTTTATTTCTGCGTGCCCAGCCAGGCCCTGCGTGAGAACGTCAGCACCGCCGCACCGCTGATGGGTTCGCGCGCCATCGCCGTGAGCCTGATGAAGGGCGTTGAGAAGCAGTCGGGCTGGCGCATGAGTCAGGTGCTCGAAGAAGAACTCGACATTGATCCCGAACTGATCGCCGTGGTGTCGGGCCCCAATCTCGCCCTCGAGATTGCGCGTGAAGAACCCACCGCGTCGGTTGTCTCGAGCATCAGCATGGATACGGCCTCGCGCGTAGCGATCACCTCAACCACGCGCTACTTTCGATGCTTCGTAAACAACGACGTGCCCGGCACTGAGTTTGGCGGGGTGCTCAAGAACCTCATTGCGGTGGCCGTCGGGATCGTCGACGGTGTCGGCTATGGAGACAACACCAAGGCGTCGATCATCACCCGCGGTCTGGCCGAAATCACTCAGTTCGCCGTGGCCTATGGCGCGCAACCCGAAACGCTGGGCGGATTAGCCGGTTTGGGCGACCTGATTGCCACGTGCGAGTCACCCCTGTCGCGCAACAACACGGCCGGCCGCCTGCTCGGTCAGGGCTATTCGTTCGCTGATGTCGTGAAGCAAATGAATCAGACGGCCGAAGGGTTAGCCTCGGTGGCACCCATATTGGCGCTTGCCAAGGCGCGTGAGGTTGAGATGCCCATCGTGGAGCAGGTCAATTTGGTGCTGGCAGGCCGCATGAATCCGCGCGACATTGCCCCCCACCTCACCACAGACTCCGACGAACCACAGGGTGAAAGGACGCTCGATGACAACCAAAACCGTGGTCGCGGTTCTCTTTGGCGGCCGTTCAAGCGAACACGCAATCAGTTGCGTAACGGCGAGGGGCGTTCTTAGCGCCATCGACCAAGCGCGCTTTGAGGTGATTCCGATCGGAATTACTCAGCAGGGGGCCTTTACGCTCTCGACGGCAGACGTCAGCGCATATTCACTCGATGCTGCCACTCTGCCGGTGGTTGTCGACAACGGGTCGCGCATTGTCTGGCCCGATCAGGCGGGCAGTCGCGAACTGCGCGTCATCGAGTCAGGCACTGGGGAGTCCGCCGGCCAGATGCGGTCGCTGGGCAACGTCGACGTGGTCTTTCCGATTCTGCACGGACCCTTCGGTGAAGACGGCACGATTCAGGGAATGCTCGAGTTGTTCGACCTTCCCTATGTGGGATCCGGTGTGCTCGCGTCGAGTCTGGGAATGGACAAGCATTTCACCAAGACCGTGCTCGAGCAGGCCGGAATCACCGTGGCGCCGTGGCGCACGGTCACTCAGTATGACTGGCACACCTCACCCGAGCGCGTGCGCTCCGACATCGAGCAAATGAATCTTCCCGTGTTTGTGAAGCCGGCTCGGGCTGGCTCAAGCGTGGGGGTGAGCAAGGTCAAGGCGTGGACCGAACTGGCCGATGCGCTGACGACCGCGTTTGCCCACGACGACCGCGTGCTCGTTGAGGCTGCAATTGTGGGCCGCGAGGTGGAGTGTGCCGTGCTGCAGGGGCGACCCGGTGAACCCACACGTGCATCGGTGGCCGGCGAGATTGTTTTCACGGGCCGCGAGTTCTATGACTTTGATGCCAAGTACTTAGGCGCCGAGGGCATCGAGCTGGTGTGCCCTGCCGACCTCACGGCGGCCGACCTTGCCGAACTGCAGGCGCAGTCGATTCGAGCGTTCGAAGCCATCGGGGCAGCCGGGCTGGCCCGGGTGGACTTTTTCTTGACCGAAACGGGTCTCGTGCTCAACGAGATCAACACCATGCCGGGCTTTACGCCGATCAGCATGTTCCCACGTTGTTGGCAAGAATCGGGGCTGGCATATTCCGACCTGATTACCGAACTCATCGAGGTTGCCCTCTTGCACGAACGTGAAGCTTTTCTCTAGATTTTGCCTGCGAGGAGTCGCGCTAGTGAGATCGACGACGACGAACTGAAGTGAGCACAATCAAGGAACCCAGTGTGGTAAGTCCGCCTGTCACGAACCTGGAATACCGAGAAACATTTAGGGGCACGAGGATACAGAATTCCCGCAAAATAGGGGATATTACTCACGCACTAAAGGGCCCCAAAGGAACTACGGATCAGAAGGTTGGGGGTTGGAGTCCCTCTCACGGCTGGCCTCCATAACGTTCCGTTACGAAGGTACCTAGCCGTGTGGCCCCAGCCTTAAAGCGAAGCGAAGGTTGGCCGCTGGGTCAATGACTATAGTTGTCGACGCTCGCTACTTCTCGTGTGCCAGTGGAACGAACGGCAGCAGCAGTGTGCTCGCGAACTCACCGCCCGTGTGAATCACGTGACGGCCGCGGTTGCGGTTTTCGGGGTGTTGCGGGATCATTCCGCCCCCGGCAATCTGGTCGAAGCCGCGAATGTCGAGAACGAGCTTCTCTCCGGCCTCGAACCGCGTGGCCGCATCGAGAATCGGAATCGCTAGGTTCACAACCTCGTCGTTGTAGACATGCTCGAATTCGGTGAACGCTGGATACGGTTTGGCCGGGGTCGACTTTGCCTCATCGAGCGCGCGGAGAGAGAGCCGCTGCCAACCCAGACCGACAATCCCGTTTTCAAAGAAACCCAGGTATTCGAAGTTGACCTCGTTGCCGGCAGCATCGAACTTGCGCAGTCCAACGAAAACGTCGGCATCGTCGGCGCCGAGCGCCTGCATCCACAGGCTGAGCGAAGCCGGACCGATGAGTTCTGTTGTCTCGGTGAATGTGTACTCGAAGGTCACAATGCCGGTCTTGGCGTCGTAATCGGCGGTTGAGGAGCGCTCCACGCGTTTCGGATTTAGCGATCCGTCACCAGCGTCTAAGAACATCTCTCGATACTCGGTACTGGTGAGGGGGTACTGCGTATCAACCCGGTGGTGGTTCTTTTTCAACGAATCGCGCACCTGACACAGCACCGTAGGCCAATCGTCAATCGCCGAGGCGTTACCGCGCAAGAACCGATCGAAGAACGCCATCTGCTTGGCAACCATCTCGGGCTGGTAGAAGTACGACCACTCTTTGCGCGCATTGAGGTCAATCCACTTCTCTGTCGAGGCAATCTCACCCCAGGCCTGCAGAGTGCCACGCGTGTGAATGCCCGCGTTCGCCCAGCTCGAAACGAGCCACACCGGCACCTCGAACTTCGACAGGTCAGCGACGCGGCTCGACCAGAACTCGTCGTAGGTCGGATGCTCGCGCATACCGGCCTCCAGGTCTTCGACGGCGGTCTTCGAGCGCGAGATCATCTGCATCCAGCCATGACACATGCCGAAGTTGGGAATGCCTCCGTGAAACTTCACGTCACGGTAGAAATCGTTCAGGGCTTCGAAAAGTATGACGCCCTTGAGGTGCGGCGGCTTCTGAACCGCGGCCTGATAAGCCGACATTGCGAAATAGGAAACACCGTTTGTGCCGACGTTTCCGTTGCTCCACGACTGAACGGCGAGCCACTCGATTACGTCGTATTCGTCGCGACCCTCCTGCTCGGTCATGAACTGCGCGATGCCCTCGGAGTACCCGATTCCGCGCGGGTCGACGTTGACGATGACGAATCCGGCTCTTGTCCAGACCACGGGGTCGGGCGCTTCAAAGGCGGTGTATTTGGAGTTCCCCGGCGGGATGTCAGCACCGGGGAAAGCCGAGTCCCAGTCGATGTGCGGGTGCTTACCAAACGGAGCGTATCCCAGCACGACGGGGTACTGGCCCTCGGCCGCCGGGCGAAAAACGTCGACGAAGATGGTCGTGCCATCCCGCAGCTCGACAGCAACGTCGCGCTCGAAGATCATGTCACCGTCTTCGATGAGCGTGTACCCGTGACCGGGGTAGTGCGGGTCGGCATCCGGGTCTTTGCCTGGTCGCAGGGTCCAGGGAACGTGGTCACCATCGCGCAAAGTCATGGTCTCAGTATCCGCCCTAGGCCCGGGTGATTTCGACAGGCTCAACCACCTTGCCGAAACGTCAAGATGATGCCGTCGGCAATCGGCGGGGGGCATCCCCCAGACCACCTGCGCAACCGACGAGGGAAGTTAACGCAACAGCGTGACCGGCATTGGTGCGCTCATCCCGCTAACGTTGCAGAAGTGAAGAAGACTTACGACGTCGTCATTGTTGGTGGCGGCCACAACGGCCTGACCTCCGCCGCATACCTCGCTCGCACCGGCCGTTCGGTTGCCGTGCTCGAGCGCCTTGATCACGTGGGCGGTGCAGCCATTTCGGCCGAGGCCTTCGAGGGCGTGGATGCGCGCCTCTCGCGTTACTCGTACCTGGTCTCGCTCCTCCCGCAACGCATCATCGATGACCTGGGGCTTCAAATCCGACTGGCTCGTCGCCGCTACTCGTCGTACACCCCGGTTCCCGGCGCCCCGGAAAAAGGCCTGCTCGTCGACAACCACGATTCCGTCGCCACCGCCAGCTCGTTCGCGGGTATCGGTGAGGCCAGTGATGCTGCCGGATTCACCACCTTCTACGGCAAGACCGCACGATTGGCTCAAAAACTGTGGCCGAGCGTGACCGAACCCCTGCGCACTCGCTCTCAGGTGCGCGAGCTGGTCGGAGATGATGAGCTCTGGAACGCCTTCATTGAGCGCCCGCTTTCCGAGGTCATCGAGGCTGACCTTGACGGTGACATCGCTCGCGGCGTGGCGCTGACCGACGCACTCATTGGCACCTTCGTCTCAGCCGAGTCCGAGTCACTCGATCAGAATCGCTGCTTTTTGTATCACGTCATCGGCGGTGGCACGGGCAACTGGGATGTCCCAATCGGCGGCATGGGTGCCGTTTCGGGCGAGCTCACGCGGGCCGCTCGAGAGGCTGGCGCCGAGATCATCACGTCGGCTGACGTTTGCGCGATTCGCGGCGGTGCCCCCGGTGGCTCGTGCGAGGTTGACGTCATTATTGGCGGTGAGGCTCACACGCTCGAGGCCGGTTGGGTGCTGGCCAACGTGTCACCCTGGGTGCTCGGCCAACTCACGGGCACCCCGCTGCCCGATTCGGTTCGCCCGGAGGGCGCACAGATCAAGGTCAACCTGTTGCTCACGCGCCTGCCCCAGCTGGCCGATGCGACCGTGACCCCAGAACAAGCCTTCGGCGGCACTTTTCACATCAACGAGAAGTACACGCAGCTGGCTGCCGGATACGCCGCCGGAGTACGCGGAGAGATTCCCTCGCCCCTACCCTGTGAGATCTACTGCCACTCGCTGTCGGACCCGAGCATTCTGTCTCCCGGATTGTGCGAAGCCGGCTATCAGACGCTCACCGTTTTTGGCCTGCACGTGCCGCACGCCCTGCTCACGCGCGACAACAATGACGAGATGCGCGCCACGCTCGTGGCCGCCGTGCTGGCCTCGCTCAACTCCGTGCTCGCTGAGCCGATCGAAGACTGCCTCGCCATCGACGGCAACGGCGCCCCCTGTGTCGAAGGCAAGACCACGATTGACCTTGAGGATGCGCTCAACATGACCGGCGGCAACATCTTCCACGGGCTGCTCTCGTGGCCCTGGCTCGAGGACGACGCCGATCTCTCAACGCCGGCCGCCCGCTGGGGTGTGGGCACCGACCATCCGCGCATCCTCATGTGTGGTTCTGGCGCACAGCGCGGCGGAGCGGTCAGCGGCATCGGCGGGCACAACGCCGCCATGGCGATTCTCGAAGCCGACGCTTAGGCGTTTGCGCAGCACTCCAACAAACTGCGTGAGCGTCTATCCCTTTTTCGCGCGACGACGCACGGTGACGACGATGGGGATAACGATTGCAGCGACGATGGCACCAATCACCAGCAGCAGACCCCCGGCAACGCCCACCAGCAACCCCACATCGACATCCGTGTCGGTGGAGGCGCCCTGATCCGAACCCGGCTCCGCGGTGCCGTATGTGGAGCTCGATTGGATAAGGCTTCCGATTCCGTCAAAGCCGACCCACACCGCGACAGCGTGACCGGTGGGATCCGCACTCACTTGCGCGTTGCTTGCACCCCCACTGGATGATGAGAGAACAACGGGGGCCGACCACTCACCAGCGTTAACAGATGAACTCGACTCAACAATCTGTTGGCCGCCGTTGGAGCGGTCCCAGACGGCTGTGGCGCGGCCGGTGGAGTCCACGGTCACCTGCGCCTGACCCGCATTCGAATCAGGTGATGACAGGTCGACGGGGGGCGACCACGGACCGCCGTTGAGGGACGTGCTCGATTGAATGATGTTGTTGCAAATGCCAGAACAATCGTTGAGGTCGAGAAGGATGGCGCGCTGCCAGACCGCTGTGGCGAGGCCAGTCGCGTCTACAGTCACCTGCGGGAGACCCGCATCCGCAACGGGTGAAGACACATCGACGGGAGCAGTCCAGGCGCCACCGTTCAGAGACGTGCTCGATTGAATGATGTACCTGGGGCCGTTGGCGAGCACCCAGACAGCGATGGCGCGGCCAGTGGAGTCCACGGTCACCTGAGGAGCGGCCGCGAACCCGGGAGAAGCGGTCACGTCGACGGGGGTCGACCAGGGTCCGCCGTTGAGAGACGTGCTGGACTGGACAATGTCAGTGGTGCCGTTGTTGCGCTGCCAGATGGCTATGGCGCGGCCGGTGGAGTCCACGGTCACCTGCGGAAAGCTCGCGTCCCCACCAGGTGCGGACACATCCACGGGGGTCGACCAGGGTCCGCCATTGAGAGACGTGCTGGACTGGACGATGTCATTAGTACCGTTGGATCGGGTCCAGACTGCTGTGGCGAGGCCGGTCGCGTCCCCCACCACCTGCGGGGCACTGGCAGTCCCGCCAGGCGCTGACAGGACAACGGTGTTCGACCATGCGTCACCACTCAGGGACGAACGCGATTCAATGACATAGTCTGTGCCGTTGTAACGATTCCACACCGCGGTGGCGCGGCCGGTCGAATCTACCGCCACCTGCTGCCCAACCGCATCTTCGAAAGGCGTGGGATCGGTCAGGTCTACGGGGGCCGTCCAGTCGTCACCGTTGACCGAGGTGCTCGACTGAATAATGCTGGTGCCACCGTCTTCGCTGCGGTACCAGACAGCCGTGGCACGGCCGGTCGAATCCACCACAACCTGCGGCTCCAGCGCATACCCGCCAGGCACAGATACATCGACGGGCTGAGCCCACGTCGCAACCTCCGCAATTGCCGGCGCCGCACCCAGTAGCAGCGCCACAGTAACTAGGGCCGTGGCGGTCACACGTTTATGAACTGTCCTAGGCAAGATGCGTCGACTTTCTCTTCAGGCCTGACGCAACACAGGCGCCGCGGTTCGTGAGCGCAAGAACATCGCCCCGACTCACACCGAGAAACCCTGCGAACGTAAAACGATATTCGGAGATACTTTATCGTCGCCGATGGGCGCGCTTCAACACAGCGCGCCACGCCTTCGCCGATATGCTCGCTACCAGTCCCCGAGCACAGCTTTCTTCAGGGTGTCGAGGCCCGTGCCGCCAATGTCTAGGGCACGCTTGTGCCACGTTTTCAGATCGAAGGATGCCCCCTCGCGACGCTCGGATTCCGCGCGCAGCTGTTCCCAGATACGTTGGCCGACCTTGTATGACGGAGCCTGGCCCGGCCAGCCGAGATAGCGGGTCACCTCAAAACGAACGAACTCTTCTTCGAGCAACACGTTCTTGCGCATGAACTCGAAGGCGTAGTCGGCAGTCCAGACTCCCTTTCCGTCGGGCCGTTGCTTGCCGAGGTGCACACCGATGTCGAGCACCACGCGGGCGGCGCGCATTCGTTGACCATCGAGCATACCGAAGCGGTCGCCGTCGTCATCGAGGTAGCCGAGTTCTGCCATGAGGCGTTCGGCATACAGCGCCCACCCCTCGGCATGCCCGCTCGACCCGGCCAGTTGTCGACGCCACGTGTTCAGCTGACCCGCGTTGTAGACCGCTTGAGCAACCTGAAGATGATGGCCGGGAACACCCTCGTGGTACACGGTGGTTGTCTCGCGCCAGGTATCAAACTCGGTGATGCCCTCGGGCACGCTCCACCACATGCGCCCCGCGCGCGAGAAATCGTCGCTCGGCCCGGTGTAGTAGATGCCGCCGTCTTTTGTGGGTGCAATGCGACACTCGAGTTTGCGCATCTGTTCAGGGATGTCGAAGTGCGTCTCGCCCAGTTCGCGGATTGCGGTGTCGGACAAATCTTGCATCCACGCCTGGAGCGCGTCGGTGCTCCGGATCTTTCGCGCGGGATCGTTGGCGAGAAACGCCACCGCGTCAGCGACGCTCCCGCCGCAGAGTCGCTT
>WLNS01000040.1 GCA_009699665.1 Actinomycetota bacterium | reverse complement strand
GGCAGAAAGGCAGCCGCGATTGCCACAGTCGCACAAAACATCGGAGCTATCACTTGCGCGAAAGTGCCCGATGTCGCCGGCAGAGCCGTCCGCGCCGTGAAGCAACAGGCCGCTTTCGCTGACAAAACCACCTCCGATACCTTTGCTGATGCTGATCCTCAGAAGAGGCAGCATGGCGCTTCCCAGGGTGCGCGCTTCGCCCAGTGCCTTGAGGTTGACGTCATTGTCGACGACGGCGTCACAGTTAAACTTCTCGGCCATAAATTTGCAGGCTTCAAATCCATCCCAACCGGGCATGAGTGACGGTCTCACGACGACGCCCCGGTGTGAATCGACGGGCCCGGGAATTCCCACCGAGATGGCAAGAGCTTCAGCGTCGGGAATTCCGAGGGCCTCTCGCAATTCTTCGAAGGCTTGGCCGAGGAGCTCGACAAATTCACTCGGGCCCTGATCTACGCTGACGTTGAAAGTTTTGCGACCCAGCATCTGTTTATCGAGCGTCATGATGGCGATGACGGATTGGTCAATCGCGATGTCGACAATGAGAACGATGCCTCGCTTGGGGTTTATTCGGAATGATTGCGCGGGTCGACCCCGAGATGCCTGGATTCCCGTTCCGGCTTCTTGAATAAGCCCCGCGCGCAAGAGAACTTCCAAGTGTCCCTCGATGGTTGATCGCGCGAGCCCAGTGGACGCAATAATTTCTCTTCGGCTCACCTCCCCGCCATTGGCGATCATGCGCGCGATTGTGCTTCGCGCTGCGTGCGCATTGGGAGATAGTTGCTGGTCCGTCTCAAGCAGCTGCACTTCTGTCCACAAAGTTCCCATACAGAGATAATAACGAAGTTATTTAGCCGTATTTATGTTAAAAAAAAAATAAATGTGGCGCTTTTTTACCCTTTAGATGCCAAATATAGTTCAGGTGTGAAAAGTATTCGACCTCACCGTGAGCAACAAGGACGCGCCACCCCGGCGGCGTCTTCTGTGCCTCGGCTTGAAGTCAGAGGACTCAGCAAGAGCTTTCTGGGCGCAAACGCACTCCAGGACGTCTCATTCAAAATCATGCCTGGCGAGGTGCTTGCCTTGATTGGCGAGAACGGCGCCGGTAAATCGACTTTGATTCGAATTCTCTCCGGGGCTCACCGACCAGATGCCGGAGAAGTCCTCATCGACGGTGACAAGGTCGATATTTCCGGTCCGCGAGATGCCGAAAACCTCGGCATCGCAACGGTCTACCAAGAGTTGAGCTTGTTTCCCGAGCTTTCTGTTGCCGAGAACCTTGTGTTTGGTGCTTTTCCGGGTCGAGGCATTATCGATTGGCGCGCAGCTAAACGTGAGGCCGGCGAATTCCTCACCAGCCTCGATGTCGAGATTGATGTAACGAAACGAGTTCGGGATCTGAGCATCGCTGAAAAGCAAATGCTCGAGATCGCTAAAGCGCTTTACAGACGCGCGCAGATTGTGATTCTCGACGAGCCAACGGCCGTCCTTGGGGGTGAGGACGTGGATCACCTCCTTGCGTTGGTCCAGGGTCTCGCCAAACACGGTGTCAGCGTCATCTTTGTTTCGCACCGCCTCAACGAAGTGTTCGGCCTCGCAGACAACTACGTCGTTCTCAAGGACGGTCGTCTCACCGGAACAGGGCCAATCTCTCAAACTAACCATGACGACCTCGTCTCGAAAATGGTGGGTCGGGAGTTTGCGCGGTCCGAGCGTGCGGTCAATAAGACGGTGGGAGACGTGGTGCTCGAGGTTGAAAACTTGAGCGTGGACGGTGTACTTAATAGCATCTCGCTGACTGTTCGGGCCGGCGAAGTTCTCGGTATCGCCGGACTTCGCGGCGCGGGGCGCACCGAATTGGCCCGGGCCATTTACGGGGTTGATCCCATAACCGCCGGGGTCGTTCGCATCAAGGGGCTAGCCGTGGCAAACGGTAGCCCACTCAAAACCATTCGGGCTGGGCTCGGATTGGTGCCCGAGGAGCGCAAGACCCAGGGTATTTTTATCGCGATGTCGACGGCAGCTAACATCCCTATGGTCAAGATGTTAAAGCGAGGCCTGCACACCATTCATCCGGCGGAGGAGCGCAAACTAGCCGAGACCTATAAAACAAAGCTCAGCATCAAGGTCACTAATCTTGCCGCCGCCGTCGCTTCGCTGTCGGGCGGAAATCAGCAAAAAGTCGTGCTCGCAAAGTGGCTCGACGCTGGTGTCGACGTTCTGATTTTGGACGAACCAACACGGGGCATTGACATCGGTGCCAAACAGGAGATTTATCAGCTCATCCGTGAACTCTGCAATCAGGGCCTCGCCATCATTGTGATCTCGTCGGAGCTGCCCGAAGTGCTCGCTCTGAGCAATCGCATTCTTGTCCTGCATCACGGAGATGCCGTAGCGGAACTTGACGGTCAGACGGCAACTGAGGAACAAATCATGCTTCACGCAGTGGGAGGAAGTCGAAAGTGACAGAGATCAAACTGGCCGGACAGTCACCGTGGATCGTGAAGAGCGTTCGTAACAACTGGGTTACCATCGTGATTTTCGTTGCCCTGCTCGTGGCACTCGCGATCTTTGTGCCAACCTTCTACCAGCCGGCAAACCTGCTCAATGTTGCCCGTCAATCGTCAATTGTGGGTGTGGTTGCCATTGGCATGACATTCGTCATCTTGACCGGCGGCATCGATTTGTCTGTCGGGTCTACCCTTGCGCTTTCCGGTGTCACCATGGCCATGCTCATCAATCAGGGCATGGTTGCCGGCGTCGCCATTCTCATTGCACTCCTCGTGGGCGTGGGCGTGGGAATTATCAATGGATTTATTGTTGCCGACCTTAAGATCCAGCCCTTTATCGCGACCCTCGCCACCATGGTGGCAATAACGGGTGTCGCGCTCCGCGTAACGAGTGGTGGGCCGCAGCCCTTCGACAATGCTGGGGAAATCTTCAACTTCTTAGGCAGCGGCAACGTGCTCGGATTGCCGGGCCCATTCTTGGTATTCCTGATTGTCTCGGTTATCGCCATTCTCGCGCTGCGTTACCTTGCCTTCGGTCGATACCTCTATGCGATTGGCGGAAGCCCCGAAGCGGCACGGCTTACGGGTGTGCCCACCCGCCGCACCCTGTTCATTGCCTATGCAATCAGCGGACTTGCTGCGGCTCTCGCAGGAGTCATGACTGCATCGCGTCTGGGCGTGGGCGCCCCCACCGCGGGTGGGCTGGCAAACCTGGATGCCATCACCGCCGTTGTCATCGGTGGAACGAGCCTCATGGGCGGAATTGGCGGCGCGGTCGGAACAGTTTTTGGCGCCCTTCTCCTCGCAGTGCTATCGAACCTCATGAACCTCCTCGGTATCTCGCCCTTCGATCAGCAGACGGTCAAGGGCGCAGTCATCGTTTTGGCGGTATTGCTTGCCATGCAAGCTACCCGCAAGAGAACCTCTGGTCGCCGAGACAAGCGAAATAGATCAGAGAAAAACAGCGATCCTTCGTCAAAGTAGGTCGCTGGTAGCAACACCAATCCACTAACAAGTAACAAGAGAGGTACAAAATGTCCGTAACAAAAAATCGGCTCAAGGGGTTAGCAGTGCTGCTTACCCTGACGGCCCTTGTGGGCTCTGGCATCGCAGGTTGCACGAATGCATCCTCGACACCCGGGTCGACCAGTGTCGCGTCGGATGGTCCGATGCCGAGCATCTACTGCGGTGACACATGCACCAAGCAACTCGCCCTCGCGGCCGCGCCCGCCGACGTCAAGTGTGACGTTGGCGTGAGCTGGAGCGCTACCTCGTTCCCCTACGGTGCCGTTTCGTCGCAGCAGATTCCCGATCTGGCGAAGAAGTGGTTCCCGGGCATGTCGGTTACCGTAACCGATGGTCAAGGTGACGCAACAATTCAGTCTGGTCAGGTTGACGAGATGGTTGCAAAGGGCATCAAGGTGCTCATCATCTCCCCCCGTGATTCGGACGCGCTCAAAGGAGCTGTCGATCGAGCCGTGGCTGCGGGCGTGAAGGTCATCGCCGCCGACAGGAACGTCAACACAACTGTCGACACCTACATCGGGTCGGACAACGTTGAAGCCGGAGTTGTGAGCGGCAAGAACATTGGTTCCGTGCTGGGCAAGACTGGTCTGCTCGTTGAGCTCGCCGGAAGCCTCGGCGCATCACCGACGATCGCTCGTGGAGACGGTCTTCGCACTGGCCTCACGGGCTCGGGCGTGACCATCGTTGACAGCCAAACCGCTGACTACGACCAGGCTAAGGGACTCGCTGTCATGCAGGACCTGCTGCAGAAGTACCCGTCTGGCGCAATCAACGGCGTCTACACGCACAACGACCAGATGGCCTTCGGTGCCATTCAGGCCATCAAGGAAGCTGGACGTGAAAGCGAAATCCAAGTCTTCAGCATCGATGGTGAAGACAAGGCACTGGCCGACATCCAGAGTGGTTCCATGCAGTCGACTGTTGGATACCCGCTCGTGACCAAGGAATCCGTGATTGCGGCCGCCAAGCTGTGCTCGGGTGAGCCGATTGAGAAGCGCATCCTGCTCGAATCGACACTGATCGACTCGAAGAACGTGGCTGACTACGTCGGAAAGAGTCCTCAGACGGAGTAATCACCAATCTGGCAAAAAAGCGGGGGGTTGGGGGTCTCGCCCCAACCCCCCCTTATTCCACTAACAAAGGTAAAAGTACATGAAAATTTCATACAATACGTGGGCATATTCCAGTTTTTTCGTTTGGGTTCCCTCATACACGCTCGACGAAACCATAAAACGCATTGCGAAACTGGGTTACGACGGAATCGAAATTGGTGCCGCTGCACCGCACGCCTATCCTCCCCACCTCGGCGCGGATCGTCGGGCACAGGTGCGGGACCTGCTCCAAGAGCACAATATTGCTTTGTCGAGCATGCTCCCCGCACCGTCGGGCGGCCCGGGAAACAACCCGGCTTCGCCTTATATCGAGGAGCGACGAGCGACGGTCGAGCACTACAAGGAACTCGCCGAACTCACCGCTTATTGGGGCGGAAAGACACTGATTTATCTGCCCGGTTGGATTATCTACGGCACGAGTCGGCGGCAAGCGTGGGAATGGAGTCGCGAGGTGCTGACTGAAATTGCTGACTCGATATCTCACACTGGCGTGACCCTGGTCATCGAACCTACATCGCACGACACTAATTTGTGCGTCGGTGCCGACGATGCCATTGAGCTCATGCAGGACGTGAATCGTGAGAACGTGAAGCTCATGTTCGATACGTTCCATGTGAATTGGAGCCACGAAGTCAATACCGATTACGTCTATAAGATGGGCGCTGATCTCAAGCACATCCACATATCCGACAATGATCGCCTGCCACCGGGTCAAGGAGTCGTTGACTTTCCTGCGGTCATTGACGCGATGATTGACATAAAGTTTGACGGCTATTTGACGATGGAGACAGGCTTCCATCGCCGAGGCATCGAACCCGACCAAGATGCACGTGAGGGAATCGAGTACTTGAGACCTCTCGTCGAACGCAAGCTTGCCGAGCGAAAAAAGAAGTAAGGATTGCCGTTGTCTTCAGACTTCCCGACAGAACCCCTCTTATTTTTCAACTCTGCAGAGGCGAGAACTGTTGATGCACTTGCGGCACAAATAATCCCGTCAGAGGCAGACTCCCCGGGCGCACATGAGGCCGGCGTCGTGTTCTACATAGACAGAGCCCTCGCCGGCTTCATGAGGGATTTGCGACCGCTTTATCGTCGGGGTCTGCAGACTCTCAGTGATCTCTCGAATAAAAGTTTTGGTGCCGAGTTCTCTGCCCTGTCGGACGAGCAGCAAAGGCAACTCGTGGAGACGCTTGATGCTCGCGCGAAAGCTGACCCGGATGATTTCGCCGGTCAGTTCTTCCGCATCATTGGCGAGCACACCGTGCAGGGCTTCTTCGGAGACCCTGCCTACGGGGGAAATCGAGATGTCGTGGGATGGAAACTCGTGGGCTTTCCCGGAGCGCAGTGGGGATATACCGCTGAACAAATGCAGCCGGGCGTAGATGCTCGAAGAATCCCTATTTCTACTGTCGCTGATCTTTATGCCCGCATCAGGAAGGTAAGTTCGTGAAAGAAAAATTCGACGTCATCATCGTCGGACTGGGTGCCTCGGGAGGAATCATCGCCGAGCAACTCACTGCAGCGGGAGTTCGTGTTCTCGGACTCGAGAAGGGTGCCGATTACACCCAAGACGACTTTGCCGTAAAGCAGGACGAGTTGCGCTACTACCAGCGCGGGGCAATTGTTTCGGGAGGCACCGTCGATCCCGTCACGTGGCGTGCCGATAACAAAAGTGTCGCGCGACTTTTTCCGTGGTCGGCCGGAGTTCTGGGCTCGGACGAGCCGTTGTACGGAATGCCCGCGATTGGTGTTGGGGGCGGGACTTTGCACTGGGCAGGTGCCGCGTATCGATTCCGCGAGGCCGACTTTAGAATGCGTTCAGCTATTGCAGAGCGCTTTGGAGAGTCGTCGCTTCCCGAGGGTTCGACGGTGGCAGATTGGCCTATCAGTTATGCCGACCTCGAGCCCTACTACGAGAAGGCTGAGTGGGAGCAGGGGTACTCGGGTAGCGCCGGCAACATCAAGGGTCAATTCGCACCCGGAACAAACCCGTTTGACCCTCCCCGAAATCGTGATTTCCCGATGCCGCCCGTGCAGCAATGTCCCGGTGATGTTCCGTGGGTCGCCGCAACCGAGCGTCTAGGTATGCACCCTTTCCGCCAGCCTCTCGCGATGAATTCCGTCGAATATAAGGGTCGTCCAGCGTGCGTCAATTGCGGCTTCTGTCACGGATATCCTTGCCATGTGGCGGCGAGATCGTCAACGCATGTGACGAGCGTGCCTGCGGCGAAGCTCACGGGAAACTTGGACCTGCGCCCGCACTCGCGGGTAATTCAGGTCAACCGCACCCCCGACGGCAAACGCGTAATCGGCGTGACTTACGTCGATAGCGCCGACGAAACGCATGAGGTTGAGGCGCCCATCGTCATTCTCAGCGCTTATGCACTAGAGAACGCGCGACTGATGTTGGTATCGGGAATCACCGGGCGTGGTCAGGTGGGGGCCAACTTCATGACCCATAACTTCGGTTGGTTTGCGTCCATTCTGCCCGAGGCAACCAACCCCTTCCTGGGCACCTTCAACGCTTCCAGCGCGATAGACGACTTCACGTCAGAAATGGTCCCCGACAACGACCTCGGAGTGCTCTGGGGATCTCCCGTCATCAGCGTGACGGGGGATCTGCAACCCATCGAGGCCTTTCACCTCATGAATCCGGGCGTGCAAAAGTACGGCTTGGAATTCAAACATTGGATGCGCGACAACTACACCCACATGCATCGCATGTATTCGCAGACCACTAACTTCCCCTATCCCAGGCACTACGTCGACCTGGATCCGTCGATCAAAGACAGGTTGGGGGTACCCGCCATTCGCATCACCCATGAGTGGGAAGACCACGACGCAAATTCAGTAGAACTTTTTGGAGGCATCAAGCGACGGATTGCGCAGGAGATGGGGGCCAAGGAAACCTGGATGGACTCTTCGCGCCCTCCCTATCACCTCTCAACACATGATGTTGGAGTGCATCGCATGGGATACGACCCTGAAACGTCTGTGACAGATCCCTTCGGAGCCGTTCACGATATCGACGGCCTCTATGCGGTTGGCGGAGGAAGCTTCGTCAGTTACGGCGGCTACAACCCCACCGAAACAATTCAGGCGCTCGCCTACCTGAGCGCCGAACACTTACTAGAGCGATGGGGGTGCGCGGTCGGCTTAGGCACGCGCACCCCCGAGAATGAAAGGCACGTCCTATGAATAGCCACAAGAAATTGAACGTTGGAATTGTTGGTCTGGAGTTTGGCGCAGAATTCATTCCGATTTACCAAGCCCATCCTCATGCCGAGATGTATGCGATATGCCAGCGGACGCAAACGAAGCTTGATGAGGTCGGTGACAAATTCGGCATCAACGTTCGCTACACGGATTACGACAAGATGCTCAAGGATCCGAACATTGACGTCATCCATGTCAATACACCCCTGCAACTGCATGCTGACCAGGTGGTGGCTGCCCTCGAGGCGGGCAAGCATGTGGGATGCACGATTCCCATGGCTACGTCGGTAGAGGATTGCAAACGCATTGTCGACGCTCAGAGTCGAACGGGACTGGTCTACATGATGATGGAGACCACCCTCTATTCGCGAGAGTTCCTGTTTGTTCAGGATCTCTACCGGGCGGGTCGCCTCGGCAAGATTCAGTTCCTGCGCTCATCTCATCACCAGGACATGAGTGGCTGGCCGTCGTACTGGGATGGCATGCCCCCCATGTACAACGCCACGCACGCGATTGCCCCGACCCTGGGTCTTGCCGGTCACCAAGCTGAATCGGTGCAAGCGCTTGGATCGGGGAGCGTCTTCGAGAGCATGAAGGCGCAATATGGTTCGCCGTATGCCATCGAGTCGACACACATTCGTTTTCTCGACAGCGACGTGGGTGCCGAGGTGACGCGACACCTGTGGGCCGTGGCGCGGGAGTATCGGGAAAGCTTTGATGCCTATGGCGCAGTGCGCTCCTTTGAGTGGTCACAAACCGAGTCGGGTTCTCACCTGATCTACCTCGGTGAAAGCGTGCACGAGATTGAGGTACCAGATTTCGCGGACCGACTGCCCAAAGAGATTCAATCTTTCACCCGAGCTGGAGTCTATGGCGAAGGCGAAACCGAAGAAAGCCACCGGTCTTTCGTGCAGGGTGGCGGCCACGGAGGGTCGCATCCGCACCTCGCTGACAAACTCGTCATGGCGGTTCTCGGTGAACAGGAAGCCTATCCCAATGCCGTTCAAGCGGCCAACATTACGGCGTCGGGCATTCTTTCTCACGCGTCGGCAATGTCCGGAGGCGAACGCATTTACCTTCCTGACTGGACACTCTCGGATCGTCAACCGCTGAACATTGAACTCGACAATGATCTGCAAC
Organism: Actinomycetota bacterium; assembly: GCA_009699665.1. GTDB lineage: Bacteria > Actinomycetota > Actinomycetes > Actinomycetales > Microbacteriaceae > UBA963. The sequence continues at coordinate 2,639 of WLNS01000040.1, read as the reverse complement.
CAGCTTGGAAAAACGAGACCGCGATTTTGTGACCTTGAGATCAACCCAGTCACAGAACGTTCTGTGGATAGCTCACACACTCGCGCTTTCCGACCGAGAAGACTCTCCCCACGCATGAGCAAAGGGAGAAGTCATGAAGCAGCATATTATTCGACAGACGCAACCGGCGCCGGGATTCGTCTCTTCGGCGAGATTATTTCTGGCCAGCGAGCGGGGTGACGTTCCCGGTTGGGTGCTCATTACACTGATGACGGCCGGTCTCGTCGTTGGCTTGTGGGCGCTCGCCGGGCCCGCGCTGGGTCACGTCTTTGACCAGGCGATCACGCGGGTTGTGGCGTTCTAGTTTCGTGTCGGGTCGCCCATCCAGTGAGGCGGGCTCGGCCGTCATCGAGTTTCTGCTCGTCAGTGTTCTGCTCGTTGGTCTGACGGCCGGCGTTCTGCAACTCGCTCTTTTCCTGCACGTGCGCAATACCCTGACCGACGCTGCCGCAGAGGGCGCTCGGCAGGGGGCTCTCGTTGGCGAGAGCGCCGCGTCGGGTGCCCGGCGCGCCCGAGATCTCATCGAGGTGGCCGTTGGCAATGCGCTCGACGTATCTGTCGAATCGCAGCGCGGCATGTGGCAGGGCCAAGCGACCATGACGGTCGTTGTCACCGCGCCTCTGCCGGTGTTCGGTTTTCTTGGGCCGAGCGGGGGCCTGCGTGCCGTGGCACGAACTCCCGTCGAAGTGCTGGCGCACAGCTGATGCTCGTGCGTCAACGGGTCTCTGCCGACGCCGGTTCGGCGGCTCTCGAGTTTGTTGCCGGCGCGCTGGTGCTTCTGGTTCCCTGCGTCTACGCGGTTCTCACTTTTGGGGCCATTGAGTCGGCCCAGTTCGCCACGAACAGTGCCGCGCGTTATGCCGCACGCGTCTTCATCACTCAACCGAGTCGCGATGCTGCCTTCGCCGCGGCCGCACGAGTAGCCACGCAGTCCCTGCGCGAGAGCCCGAATGCAACCACCGCTCCACGAGTCGACATCACGTGCCGGGGTGCCTGCCTAGAGCCGGGCGGCACGGTGACCGTTCGCGTATCAACGCGCGTCTTTCTTCCGTTCCTGCCGCGCTGGCCTGGCGCGGAGCGACTCACGTCGGTCGTCATTTCGGCCCAGGCATCGCAGTCGGCGCCCCGATTCGGACTCTCCCGATGAGGGCGAGGGGAATGCGGTGGTCAGCTCAACCGGCCCGCTACGCAGAGAAGGGGTCAGTTCTGCTTATGGTGATCTTCGGCGTCGCCCTCAGCCTTGCCGTGATCCTGGGCGCTGTCTCGGCAGCGAGTCTCTACCTCGAGCGCAAGAATCTGTATTTGCTCGCCGATGGAGCCGCACTTGCGGCAAGCCAAAGCTTTGCGCTGTCATCGGTGACGGTGAACTCGTCGACGCATGAGCTCGCTTACCGGCTCACCGACGCCGATGTGCAGGCCGCGAGCCGCAGATACTTGGCCGAACTCTCGACATCCCGTTCGGTGAAGCTCGTCAGTGCAACGTGCCCCGATGGCCAAACGGCCGAGGTGCGACTTGACACCGCGTGGCAGCCACCCGTTGTGTCGATGTTCTTGCCGCAGGGCATCCGTATTGACGCAACGGCTCGGGCACGCGGCGGGTTTCGCTAGCGCGCCTAGCTCAGATCCGCCGTGCTGACGATCGTTTTGCCGGCGGATGCCACGGAATGTATCGCGGGATGTAGCGCCACATCATGTAGGCGCCGGCGAGGCCGACAACGCCGAGAGCACCGGCCGCGACAGACAGTGAGGCGATCGCGGTGATAAGCGTGATGCCCAGAGGTGCGGCGCTGGAGCCCAGATCAATCGTGAGTCGAAAGGCACCCAGAAACGGTGCCGGGTTGGCTCGCGGGGCTAGGTCTGAGCCGAGGGTCAACAGCAGACCTGAGGCGAGGCCGTTGCCCAGAGCCAGAATCATGGCACAGGCGATGAACCAGGTCACGTGCGAGGTCAGGTCGTGGGTGAAACTCAGCAGGATGATCGACCCCGACATGATCACCATGGCGGGCACGGCAGACCATCGCCGCCCCCACCGATCCATGACCTGTCCGCTGAAGAAGAAGAGGGCGAAGTCGATGGCTGTCGCAATACCGATCACCAGAGCGATTTGCGCATCGTGCATGCCAATACTGATGGCCCACAGCGGCAGCAATACTGCGCGCGTGGCGCGCAGGGCGCCGGTGATTCCGCTGGCCGTGCCGAGCCTCAGCAGAACGCCGCGGTTCGACCACATGGTGCCAAAGATTCCATGGGATTCGCGCTCGATCTCGTCTTCGCCCGCGGTGACCACGCGTCCGTCGTTCTCGGTGACCAGGCTGGGTGCGCCATAGACCTTTTCGGGGTCGGCGAGAAAAAAGACCACAATGATGGTCGCGACGGTGCCGATGGCGGTGAGCCAGAAAGCAGCGTGCGGTGAATTGGTGGTGGCGATGAGACCGGCGCTGAGCAAAGGACCAACCACCGCTCCTGCGCGAAGCGAGCCGCCCAGCAGCGAGAGAGACCGCGCCCGGTAGGCCAGCGGAACATAAGTGGTGAGCATGGCGTGACGCGCCAGGCCAAAGGTGGCGGTGGCCAGGCCGATGAGAAAGACACCGATGGCCAGG
>WLNS01000004.1 GCA_009699665.1 Actinomycetota bacterium | reverse complement strand
TCCGCCCGCTGCCAGGAACGGCGTGGTGAGACCGGTGAGCGGGATGATTCGCGTGACACCACCAACGACAAGAAATGTCTGCAGTGCAATGACGCTGGCGAGGCCGACAGAGAGTAATTTGCTGAAGTCATCGGTCGCAGCAAAGCCAATACGAACGCCCCGAGAGACGAGCAAAACATAAAGGCAGAGCAGAGCAAAGAGGCCAACCAGCCCCAGTTCTTCTGCAACACTGGCCACGATGTAGTCACTCTGTGAAACGGGCGTGATGTAGGGCATGCCTTGGCCCAAGCCCGTACCGATGAGACCCCCGTGCCCCATGCCGAATAGGCCCTGCACGAGCTGATAACTCCCGCCGTCCGCATCGAAAACTTGTTGATTAAATGCGTCGTACCAGTTGGCAAATCGATCATGAACATAGGTCAAGAATTGGTTGGCGGCTATTGCGCCGGCGGCGAATAGCCCGATGCCCAAAAGCACCCACGAGACGCGTGCTGTCGCAACGTAGAGCATGACGAGAAAGAGTCCAAAGTAGAGAAGACCCGTTCCCAGGTCGCGCTGAAAAACGATGACCAGCATCGACAAAATCCAAATGGCCACAATCGGACCGAGGTCGCGGCCCCGCGGAAAGCGAATACCGATAACGCGGCGACCCACCATAGACAGACTGTCGCGGTGTTGCACGAGGTAACCGGCAAAAAAAACGGCGAGCGCAATCTTGGCAATCTCACCCGGTTGGAAGGTCAGGCCTCCGATATCAATCCAGACTCGCGCGCCGTTAACTTCTACGCCGAGACCGGGAACCATGGGGAGGAGAAGCAGAATCACGGCAGCGAGACCTGAGGTATAGGTGTAGCGCTGCAGGGATCGCGGTGATCGCATGGTGAGAATGACGATGAAGGCGGCAGCCAAAGCAAGAGCCGTCCACGCAATCTGTCGAATCGCCAGCGAGTCCCATCCGACATTGTTCAGGGCCAGATCAATGCGATAAATCTCTGCAATGCCAATGCCATTGAGCATCACGGCGATGGGCATGATCAGGGGGTCGGCACTCGGTGCGACAAACCGCAGAACAATGTGTAGCAGAAGGACCAAGATTACGATGATCGCGGCGAGGGCAAAAATTCCGCCGTGAACCGCCCCCATTGTTGCCATCTGCACCAAGCCCACCGCGATGGCGCTTAGGACGGAGGCAATAACAAGCAGCCCTAATTCAATGTTTCGACGGCGTTGTGACGAACGGACCCTCGGGATGCGCGGTATCTGGCCCGTATCGATCTTGGCGAGATCAACGCTCGCGCTAGTCACCGTTCATCCGATTCACGGCAGAGACGGCATCGGATGCGTTATCAAAAGAAATCGTTTGACGGACTTGAGCCTGTTCGTAGGTAGACAGGGAAGTGACGATCACATCGGTCTCGAGGTAGACCTGGGAAAGGGGCAGCCCCGCCAGGGTCACCGGAATACCCTGAAACACGGCCACATGCGTTCCCAAGACGCCGAGGTAGTAGCGGGACTGGGTCCACTGGTAACCCAGAATCGCGACCACCGTCACAATACCGACGACACATATCGACACCACGGCCGCCCAGATGCGTCGTCGCCGCTGGGCGTCACGAGCCGAGGTGTGTTCGGAAACGATCGATGCACCGGCAGGGGTTGTTTGCGGAAGGGGTAACTCACTCGTTGAGACGGGGATTGTTCGCGTTTTCGGACGAGGCGACGTGCCCGTGTCTGCCGGGGGACGCTCGGGTAGCTTGCGTTTTGACGAGGCGGCGCCGACAAAATCTGAACGCGCCTCAGCCTCTGCCGCGACGTCAAGCACGACAATGGTGATGTTGTCGGGAGCCCCTGCACGCAAACCCCTGTCGACAAGACGGGAGCACACCTGCTCCGACGTAGCCTTGCCCGAAAGCACATCGGCAATCGCGCCGTCGTCAACGGCACCCGTGAGGCCGTCGCTGCACAGAAGCCAGCGCTCACCGGGGATGGCCGGCAGGTCTGCAATGTCAATAGTCGGTTGATCCTCGACGTCGCCCAAGACGCGCATCAACACAGATCGCCGGGGATGGTCTTTGGCCTCTTCCGGTGTGATGCGCCCGGCATCAATGAGTTGTTGCACGAACGTGTGGTCCTTTGTCACTTGCGTGAGGTCACCGTTTGTGAGTCGGTAAATTCGCGAATCGCCAATGTGTGCAATCACGTAGCGGTCGTCAACGCGCAGGAGTGCGCTCACCGTAGTTCCCAGGCCAGCCAGTTCGGGTTGGTTATCGACGACGTGAGACAGGCTGTCGTTTATGACTTGCAGCTCGCGGGTGAGCGCCTTCTTCGCCTCTGTCAACGAGGCAAAGGGGCGATCCAGTTTCGCAAGATCACGCACCGCGATTCCCGAAGCAACGTCGCCACCGGCATGCCCGCCCATGCCGTCGGCAACAATAAACAAAAACTGACCGGCATATCCGGAATCCTGGTTTGACGTTCGCACCCGGCCGACATCGGAGCGCGCCGCCGCGAGACCGCTCATGCGTCGCCCTGCACTTCACACACCGTTTGGCCAATTGTGATGGGCACATTCAGGGCCAGTGGCACGGAGCCCGAAATCCGCTTGCCATTGACAATGGTGCCATTCGTGCTATCTAGGTCGCTAATGTGCCACTCGCCATTCCGCATCTCAATGACCGCATGGCGGGTCGATGTGTAATCGTCTCGAATCACGAGCGACGAATCAGATGAACGGCCGATGGTGAGTGCCTGATCACCCAGAGGTATGCGTTCGCCGGCTTTTGTGCCGGCCGTGATGACCAACCAGAGGCGCGATCCCTGGGCGGCTCGAGGGACTGCAGGATCCGAGATTGCGGCATGGGCTTGCGTCAGAAACGCAGACGACGCGGGGGCGAGCGAGGGCGCCGTCATCTTTTTCGCGCGCTGACCGAAGAGGTCACTTCGCACGGCGTAGACCACAAAGAAGACAAAAACCCACAGCAAAATCAAGAAGGCGATCCTGAAGATAAACAGCGTGAGCTCACTCATGATCAACTCCCGAAGGCATCGCGAACGGGTGCACTGGTTCGCGAGTGAGCAGGCACATCTTCCGTGTTGCCTTTCGTCTCGGGAACGACATGAAAGACGATGGTGGTGGCGCCGAGTTCGATGGCCGAACCAGACTCCAGGCCGGAAATAGTCAGCCGGGAACCGTTGATTCGGGAGCCATTGGTGGACCCTAGGTCTTTGGCCTGAGCGCGCGTTCCGTCCCAGGTTAACTCAATGTGCCGCCGCGAAATCGATGAGTCGTTGACCGTAATGTCGGCGTCCGTTCCGCGACCGACGACGGTAACGCCCTTCTTCAGATTGTGCCGCCGGCCGTTGATATCAACCACGGCCAGCCACGTGACGGAGCCGCGAACATTCCGCGCATCGATACCGATGAGTCCGACGGAAAGCGCGATATCGGGCTCGAGCTTCAGCCGAATTCCGCCAGCAAATTGGTAGCCCTGGCTTTGCGCGTGTTTGGTGAGTTGCTTGGCGATTTCATCGGTCAGGGTTCGGCCCATGCCGGAAAGTCGATCAAAGTCAGGTCTCGAGAGGCGGACGGTGAACACGTTGGGAACAAGAATTCGGTCTCGCGCTACCACGCTGGCTTTCGTATCAAGCTCGCGACGAAGGGCTGAAGTTATTTCGACGGGTTGAACTCCGGACCGGAAAGTACGGGCAAACGCAGTGTTCACCGCGCGCTCGAGGCCCCGCTCAATGCGATCAAGAATGCCCACAATTACCTCGCCCGCATACTGTCAATTCTGAGTCCAATGCTACTCGCGGTCGACGCGTCTGCCCTGTGACATGGCTGTAAACCTCTGTCTGCCTATGAGGCAGTGAACCGCACGCTTGCGTCTAGTCCGCCTTCGGGCCGTGGCGCCAGAAGGGCTTGCGCTCCGCTCGCCCGGGCAAGTTGTGCCACGATTGCCAACCCCAAACCACTGCCCTTGGTATCACTCGCTGCGCGCCAGAAGCGGTCAAAAGCCCGCCGGCAGTCCTCCTTGCTCAGCCCGGGGCCCTGATCGAGCACGTGGACTTCAACAAAGCGTGAGTTTTTGACGACCCGGACTGTCAGCGTCGATTTCGCCGGAGCGATGCTGAGCGCATTGTCAATGTAGTTATCGATGATTTGCTCAACGGCGGTCGGCACCGCAAGCGCATTCGCGGTGACGGGACCCTCATAGCGAATCTTGAGCTTTGACTCTGTCGCGAGCGGCTGCCAGTGTTCAATGCGCTCGCGAGAGATCTGGGCAACGTCATAGTTCTCTATGGGCGCCGAGCTCGCCTCGGTTCGACTCAGCATCAGGAGGCCCTCGATGATGTTGCCCAAGCGGTTCGCTTCGGTTTCGGCAGCGGCGATGCGCTGTTCAGCGCCAACAGGATCTGTTCCGACCATGTCCCGGGCCCGTTCCAGCTTGAGGCGAAGCGCCGTCAGGGGAGTGCGCAACTGGTGGGACGCATCCGCGGCAAAAGTTTTCTGTTGGGCGAGGAGTCCGTCCAGACGATCCGCCATGAGGTTGAACGAACGCGACAGTGACTTAATCTCTGGGGCTCCCCGTTCATCCGTGCGAGCCGAAAGATCTCCGTCGGCAAGAAAGACGGTAGCCCGCTGAAGCAGTTTGAGTCGGCGGGTCACGCTGACAGACAGAATGAAGCCCACAATTCCCGCGAGGAAGACCGTCACGATCGCCACGAGGGTCAGCAGCTGCAGTTGTGAATTGACCTTGTCGACGACCGTTTGGTTAGGGAATGTCAGACGCACAGCGCCTACGATGTCTTCACCGTGCAATACCGGGACAGTGACATAAACGAGCTGTTCGTTCAGCGTTGTCGAAAATCGTTCACCGGTGGCAATTTGTCCTGTCAGCGCTGTCGCGATTTCTGGTCGCGAAAGGTACTCAGACCCCACGGCCGCCTGATCGTCATCGCTCGTGACGATGGCGGCACCGGCTTCATTCACGATGACGACGCGAGCGCCGCCGGCCTTGCGGTAAGTCTGCGCCACAGTGCTGAGTTCAGAAATAGCCGCTTCGGTTGGCTGACCAAGCGCCTCTTGAGACCTGCCGGCGAGAACGAACGCGTCTTTTTCAAGCGAGGTGATGAGACGGGCGTGTTCGGCCGTCTGAAGGTAGCTTGCAATGGGGATGTCTTGAACCAGAAGAACGAGCAGTGTCACGGCCATGATGGCGGCCATGAAGCGCCACTTCATGCCGGTTGACCGAATCGAAACCCTACGCCGCGAACGGATTCAATCCAGCCCGCGTGTCCCAACTTCTTGCGAATCGCGGCAACGTGAGCATCAAGAGTTTTTGTGGTGCCAAACCAGTTGGTATCCCAGACGTCGTTCAGGATGTCGCTGCGCCGACACACGGCCCCGGGATCTTCGGTCAGGTAGACCAGCAACTCGAACTCCGTCGGGGTGAGATGGATGTCTTCGCCGGACAGAGCTACGCGCTGAGTTCGCGTGTTGATGGTGAGTGGTCCCAGAACCCGTTCTGTGGGACCTACGGGAGATTCGGGGGCGTTGGTGCGACGCGAAACCGCGCGGATTCGTGCAATAAGTTCGCGCATGCCGAATGGTTTGACCACATAGTCATCGGCGCCCATTTCAAGGCTGACCACCCGATCAATCTCATCTCCGCGGGCGCTGACCACAATGATGGGCACGCTGCCCTGTTTGCGCAGGGCGCGACAGACATCCGTGCCATCCATATCGGGGAGGCCGAGATCAAGCAGCACAATGTCGGGCCCAAATGACGAAAAGTCGGCGAGAGCTGCTGCACCGGTGGCGCTGTGATGAACCTCAAAAGCAGCGTCACTCAAACCATCGACGATGCCGTCGGCCACCGAGGGGTCATCTTCAACGACAAGAACCTTCACACTCCCATTCTCTCCCGATTTCGCAACATTGCGCGTGAAGACCGGTGAGCAGGAATAATCTTCTCCAATTCTTTGATGTAGCACGTCTATTTCTGAAGTTTCGACTTCGTAGCGTTGAGGTATGAAGTCTCCCCTGGTAACCGCACTCTCTGTCGTCGGCATTCTCGGCACCGCAACAGCAGCCATGGCGGCCAACACTGATGCTCTCTCGATCGCATTTGGCAGCGGTCAACCCGTATCGGCCTCCGAAGCACTTGTGCCGTCGACCAGCGCGCCAACGATCCCAACGACCCCAACGCCGGCCCCGCCGGCCCCGGCGGCTCCCGCCCCCAAAACACAGAGCGCTCCGACAAGTGTCGACGGCCCGGATGTAGAAGACGACTCTGACATCGATGACGACTCTGATTCAGATGCGCCCGATACAGAAGAACCGGATTGTGGTGTTTTTGTAGCCGATGATTCGAATTGCGATGACGAGGATGCTCCGCCATCCGACGGGACCTCGGGAGGTTCTGGAACCGCGCCGATTAGTGGCGATGACCGACACCACCACGGAGATTACGAGGACGACGACGATGACTAAGCGAATTCATCCCGCCCAGACGGCTCGCGTCTTGACCGGCGCCGCCGCAGGGATCGCTCTTGTGGGGATCGTGACCGGGTTTCAGATTGCCGCTGTTGCCCAAGAAAACGCCGCTGCTTCGGCGGGAAACGTTGCTGTACCGTCGACGTCAACGGCGGAGTCCGCGCAGACTGACGCGTCACTACCGGCGGCTCCGGCTCCCGCAGCGCCCGCGCCCGATTCAAACGCAACTTCCGGCGGATCGACGGGGTCTGCTCCCGCTGCGCCTGCCCCCGCGGCGCCTGCTCCTGCGGCGCCTGCTCCGGCGCCAGCTCCCGCGCCCGTGGTCGCGCCAGCTCCTGCTCCGGCGCCAGCGCCGAGTAATGGCACGACCGGTGGGTCAGCCGCGAAACCGTAATCGCCTCATCCCCAGTCGCCTCAGCCGTAGTCTTGATGTCATGACCGAGCGAGATATCGCGCGCGACGCTGTGCGAGCCGCGATATCGCTGGGCGATTCGCTACCCGCCAGTGTTTCTGATCGCCGGGAGCTGATGGGTGGCTGGGGAAAAATAACGATTGTCGGTGGCGGTCAGTCGCTCCTCGACCAAGCATGGTCGTTTGCCCACCGCTGTGAAGCTCTCTGGACCAGGTTTGATGCTTCGAGTGATGTTCAGCGATTGAACTGGTCTGAGGGTGTGCCCACTGAGGTTGATCCGCTCACCATTCAGCTCATCGGCGCCCTCAAGCGGGCGTCTGTGATCAGTGGCGGAGACTTCGATCCCACGCTTCTTCCCTCGCTCTTAGAAATCGGATACGTGGCGTCGCTGGCCGATTCGCGAAGGATGACCACCCTGCCCGCGTCGGCGCGGGCACCGGGAAATCTCGCGGGGGTCGAAACACGTGACAATCTCGTCACGATGCCGGTAGGAACCACCATTGACGCCGGTGGCATGGGCAAAGGATTGGCTGCTGATCTGGTGTGTGCTCACGCCCTCGACGACGGAGCACTGGGGATCATGGCAGAGTTTTTGGGCGATATTGTCGTTGCCGGGGCCGCCCCGGACGGCCAAGCCTGGCGGCTGGCGGTTGAAGATCCGTTCGATACAGAAAAGCAGGTCGACCTCGTGCGCATCTCGCACGGGGCCATCGTGACCTCGAGCCAGCTCAAGCGCCGGTTGGCCGACGGTTCAGCGCATCACCTGCTGAATGCACGATCGGGTGAGAGCGCCGCCTCACCGGTGCAAACGGCGACCGTCATAGCGGGAACTGGCGCCCACGCCGAGGCGTTGAGCAAGTCCGCCTTCGTTCGTGAGACACCTGCTTACCTTGAGTGGTTGCCAACGCAGAATGCTGCGGGCATGGTGGTCTTGGCTGATGGCACACAGCAGACCAGCCTGAATTGGGAGGCGTACCGATGAACGAGCCCCATATTTGGTGGTACGTCACGCGGGCCAGCTCTGTCATAGCGTGGGTCTTGCTCACTGGGTCAATCGTGTTGGGCATTCTGCTCTCAACGCGAGTGATGCGAAAGGTCGACAATCCTGCATGGCTGCAAGATCTGCACCGATTCGTTAGTGGCCTTGCTCTGATTTTTGTGGGGCTGCATCTGGTCTCGCTCATGTTGGACGAGTTTGTTCACTTCTCGCTCGCTGAAATTCTCATTCCGGGGGCTACAGCAAACTCCACGGTGACGAGCATCCAGGCAAAGACGATCCCCGTGACATTGGGCGTTCTGGCCCTTTATCTCATGATCGCGGTGCAGGCCACGTCGTGGTTCATGAACAAGCTTCCGCGCCGCTTCTGGAAGGGTATTCACTACTCGGCCTATGCCGCGCTCGTGCTCGTGATGTTCCACGCTGGATTCAGCGGCACCGACGTGGGGCAACTGTGGTACAAATCGCTGTCCATCATCTTGATCGGCTCGGCTGCCGCAGCCACCCTGATCCGCGTGATTGTCGGCAACCGCACCCGACCGGCACGCCGAGAGGCGGCAGCCGTGACGCCATCTGGGGCGGCGGGTGGAACGAGCGCGAAGGCATCGGGCCGAACGGCCCCGAACGAACTACCGGATGGAACGACGCGGATGCGCGTCAGCGATGTGCGGGTCTTAGCCAAAGGGGTTCTTGGCCTTCGGCTTGTGCCCGTTGCCGGGGGTAATCTCAACGTCTGGCGCCCCGGATCGCACGTGACGGTCTACCTGCCCAATGGTCTCGAGCGTCAGTATTCCCTGTGTAGCGACCCTGCCGACCGAGACCATTTCGATATTGCCGTGCTCAAGAAGCGCGGGTCGTCCGGGGGAAGCAAGTGGATTCACGAAAACGTAATGGTGGGTACCGAGCTCGAGGTTTCGCTTCCCCGAAACCACTTTGAGCTCGAGCCGGCGTCGGACTACATCTTTATTGCGGGCGGAATAGGCATCACCCCGATCAAGGCCATGATTGAGTCGCTGCCACCACGCCGAAAGTGGCAGCTGCATTATTTTGGTCGTTCGCGCACGACCATGGCCTTCGCTTCCGAACTCGAGGCCGAGTTCGGGGATCGCGTGAGCGTGAGTGCCGCCGACGAACGAGACACCGATCCCGACCTTGGGGCTCTTGTCACCTCGACGACAGCGCAGGTTTACTGTTGCGGCCCCGAGTCGCTGATGAGTTCTGTCGCGGCCCACGTGCCGCCGGCTCACATGCATCTGGAGCGATTCGTTGCGGTCGAACGCTCGGCTGCGGAGCCAACTTCGGTGGTCCTAAATCTCAAGAAATCTCGCCGATCGATTGTTGCCGGCGCCGACGAATCGCTACTCGACGCGCTGGTTCGCGAAGGACTGCCCGTTCTTGGTTCGTGCGAGAAAGGCCTGTGCGGCACCTGCGAGGTTCGCGTGCTTGAGGGTGTGCCCGAACATCTGGACTCAATCATGGATGATGCCGAGAAAGACGAACTTCACATTATGTACCCGTGCGTTTCGCGATCGCAGACTCCGGAGCTGACGCTTGACCTCTAGGACGCCAGCGTGCGGGGGCGTGCACCGACGTGATAGCGTCAGTATCTGTTCGCGCGAGTGGCGGAATGGCAGACGCGCTGGCTTCAGGTGCCAGTGCCCGCAAGGGCGTGGGGGTTCAAGTCCCCCCTCGCGCACGAACATAGCCCCCGGTCCTCCGGGGGCTATGGGGCCCTTCTCAGAACTTTCGGTCGATACTCGGGAAACCGTCAGCAAACGCACATCGTTCTCGACCTAAAGTCTAATAACCTGAACTCGCTAACGTGCTCTCGCTAGGGCACTGCATAATCGAGAGAGAGAAAATAATGAACAAGAACTTCGCACGGGTCGGCGCCGTCACGGCAATTGTTGCCGCGGCAGTGGTCGGTCTTACGGCCTGCTCCGCAACCACCCCGACGCCGGACGCGTCATCGACGGCCATAGGCAGCGGTGTCGTCTCCCCCATCCAGATCCCTGTGGCTGATGCCAACGGAATGGTCTACGAAATCCCCATGAACTCGATGGGCTACCTCAATGTGCCAGAGAGCACCGAGGCTGATTGGACCGGCGAAACTGCCACCGACGGCGTTGTCACATTCACAAAGGGCGGCTCCGACGGAGACGCAACCCTCGTTCCCGGCCTGACCCCCGTGGCACCCGGAGAGACTGGCGTCACGATGACGAACACCGTCACCGGCGAGAGCGTGACCTTCACGGTTGTCGTAACGCCCTAGTTCACGACCCGCACACCTCTGTGGCCCCGGCGAATACGCCGGGGCCACAGTTATGAACGCTCTCGCAAAATGCCAAAGAGCTAGTCTGTGCACGTGAGCATCGAAAAACCGCCACGCAGCTTGCGCGCATACACCTGGCTCACGGTAGGAGTGGCGATGCTGGCGGGTGGTTTCATGGCCACCCAGTCGCGAATTAACGGTGAACTGTCGTCACGCCTCGGCGATCCACCCCTGACGGCATTTATTTCTTTCGGTTCCGGCACGATCATTCTCTTGCTCTTCCTGACCATGTCTCGTCGCACCCAACGGGGACTGGGATCAATAGTTCTGGCCATTAGGGAACGGCGGGTTCCCTGGTTTTACACGTTGGCTGGCTTTGCGGGTGCATCGTTCGTCTTCTCTCAATCTCTCGTCGTCGGGTTCACGGGAGTCGCCCTCTTTTCGATCACGTTTGTCTGCGGCCTGACTGTTGGCAGTTTTCTCTTGGACGCTCTGGGAATTGGTCCGGCCGGCCGACGTCCATTTAGTTCGCCGCGTGCGGTGGGAGTGGGCCTCGCCGTCGTAGCGGTCACCGTTTCAACGCTGGGCAGTTTTGGCCAAATACAGTCCGTGGTGCTGCTGATTCTTCCCCTGACCTTCGGGGTGCTCGTGGCGTGGCAACAGATTGCCAATGGCACGTTGGCAGGGATCGCTCGAACGCCGCTGGCGCCGACCGTGGTGAATTTCATGGTGGGCTCGGGAGTCCTGGCTATCCTTGCCGGTATTTATAGCCTCACGGCAGGTCTTCCTGACACGTATCCCGTTGATTGGTGGCTATATCTCGGGGGCCTCTGTGGCGTCTTCTTTGTTTCAATGACAGCGTGGTCGGTTCGTCATCTCGGGGCTCTCGTCACGAGCCTCGCGACCACCACGGGCCAAATTCTGACCGCGGTTATAGAAGACCTTCTCTTTCCGAACGCAACGGTTGACTTCTTCTCCTTGTTTGCGGGGGCCGGGCTGATGATGCTGGCGCTCGTCGTGGCCGCTTTCGGTTGGAAGAGACGTCCGCTCGCTGGTTGAGAAGCGCGCGTCTAAAAGAGCCGGCCCCACGAGTCGTCAATACCCTTCAGGCGGTCATAGTCGAGCACGAAACATCGAATACCCCGGTCTTCGGCTAGCGTGCGCGCCTGGGGTTTGATCTCTTGGGCGGCGAAGACGCCTGAAACGGGGGCGAGATGCGGGTCGCGATTAAGGAGTTCGAGATAACGCGTGAGCTGTTCGACGCCCTCGATTTCGCCTCGCCGTTTAATTTCCACGGCCACGGTCTGGGCATCTGCGTTCCGCGCCAGAATATCGACCGGGCCTATGGCGGTCATGTATTCCCGACGAATGAGCGAGAACCCCTCCCCCAATTCTTGAATGTTGTCAGCGAGCAGTGCCTGTAGGTGTGCCTCGACGCCATCTTTGATGAGGCCAGGCTCGTCGCCGAGGTCGTGATCGAACTCGCCATGAATGTCATGGATGCTGACCACCAGCATGTCGGCCGTCTTGGCGTGGGTCACACGCCACATCAGCGTGACGCCCAGGGCCAGACTCTCGTCGTCGGGTTCATGCTCGGTGAAGAAACAGGGCGCAGACATCCAGTTGAGTGGTTTGTACGAACCACCGTCGGAGTGCACCAAGAGGCTGCCATCCTGTTTCAGAATAAGTAGTCGCTTGGCCAGCGGGAGGTGCGCCGTCAGGCGTCCGCTGTAGTCCACCGAACACGTTGCCACGACGAGCCGCACGCTATGCCTCCTGCCGGAGGACGAAAGAGACCAACTCCGCGGGACTGTCGATTCGGGTCAGCGCAGCGGAAAATTCCTCTTCTTGGGCATAGCCCCACGAGACCAGAACCGTGGGTACGTTGTATTGCGCTGCCCCGTCGATATCCCACCGGCGATCACCCACCATGAGCGGCGCATCCTCGGCAGAGGTTTCGACTGCGCGAAGCGCCTGCGCAACAACGTCGGACTTATTTGGCCGCGAGGCCTCGGCTCCCACGACGGCCGAAAAGCTCGTCGCAATGCCGAAAGCCGCAACGATATTTTCTGCTTCGCCCTGAGGTTTACTCGTGGCCACGGCGAGGGGCACTCCCGCCTGAGCGAGCTGTTCCAGCGCATCCGCAATACCCGGAAACAAGGTGAACCCGGCCAGGCCCTCGTCGCGCGCCAGACTGCGATAAAAACTCACCGCGTCATCCATGACCGCCGGATCGAGAAAGGTGCTCAGCGCGGTTCGTGTTGGCGGCCCAATGAGGTGTCGCAATTCTTCATCGGCGGGCGGCACCACCCCAAATTCGGTGAGCGTGTGGTGCAACCGACCGATAATTGCGGGAGCAGAGTCGAGCAGAGTACCGTCCATGTCGAAGAGAATGGGTTGCCACGGCTCACCGTCTCTGGGTGTTAGGAATGCGTCAGAACTCACGAGTGCAAGAGTAATGCGCGCGCACCGGTATTCGTTGCCTAGGCTGGTGACATGACTTCTGAACGACGCCCTTCGGGCATTAAGATTGACGAACTTGACCCTGAGGTCAGACCGCAGGATGACCTTTTTGTTCACGTCACCGGCAAGTGGATGAAACGCACCGCGATTCCGGCGGATAAGGCACGCTATGGGTCGTTCCACGTATTGCACGAGAGGGCCGAAGAAGCCGTTCGCGACATCATCGAGGACTCCCCGGGGGCCGAGCCAGGAACGTCGGCGAGAAAGGTCGGCGACCTCTATTCGACTTTTATGGACGCGTCAGCCATTGAGGCTCATGGACTCGCTCCGATCGAGTCTCAGATTGCATTTGCGTCAAACGTTGCCAGCATTTCTGCAGTGCTCGACGCGGTGGGACGACTCGAGCGTCACGGCGTAGGCGGATTCCTGAATCTCTTTGTTGACAACGACCCCGGTAACCCCGAGCGTTATCTCGTTTTTGCCGAACAGGGGGGCATCGGGCTTCCTGATGAGTCTTATTTTCGCGAGGAGTCATTCGCGCCCATTCGTGACGCCTATGTGGCCCACATCCAGCGCATGTTCGAGATGGCGGCCGAAAGCTTGCCGACGTTTGATTTTGATGAGTCGGCGCCCGTGCGGGCCCAGCGGGTGTTTGATCTTGAGCGGGACATCGCGGCCGTGCACTGGGACAATGTGCGCACCCGCGACAGCCTAGCTACGTACAATCCACTGCCGTGGTCTGAGGTCTGCGCACTGATTGCAGAAAAGTCACCGGCTGAACACAAGCCCGATTTCGACCTGTGGCGAATTGCCCTCGGCGCCGACGATGCCGTTGTGCACACCGTCGTGGTGCGTGAGCCCAGCTTTATCGAGGGACTGGGAGCGCTGCTCGTGCCGGAGCGCCTGGAGGATTGGCGCGCGTGGTTGATCTGGCAGGTTCTGCACTCAGCGGCCCCGTACCTTCCCGCAGCGTTTAACGAGGCAAACTTTGACTTTTACGGCCGCACGCTCACGGGCACGCCCCAACAGCGCGAGCGCTGGAAACGCGGCGTCTCCTTCGTCGAGGGAGCGATGGGCGAGGCAGTGGGTCAGGTCTATGTCGAACGTCACTTTCCTGAAGCGGCGAAGGCATCGATGGACGTCCTCGTCAGCCACCTCATTGAGGCCTATCGCGACTCGATCCAGGCGCTCGATTGGATGAGCCCGGCAACCAAGAAGCGTGCACTCGAAAAGCTCGACAAGTTCACGCCCAAGGTGGGGTACCCCGTGAAGTGGCGGGACTATTCAACACTCGAGATCACCTCCGACAATCTGATGCAGAACGTGCGCCACATTGCCGAGTTCGAAATGAAGCGCGAACTTGGCAAGATCGGCAAGCCGATTGACCGCGACGAGTGGTTCATGACACCGCAGACGGTCAATGCCTACTACAACCCCGGTTTCAACGAGATTGTGTTTCCGGCAGCAATTTTGCAGCCGCCGTTTTTCAGTGCCGAGTGGGATGCCGCGGCCAACTACGGTTCGATCGGAGCCGTCATCGGTCACGAAATCGGCCACGGATTTGACGACCAGGGGTCGCGCTTCGACGGTGACGGCAAACTCACCGACTGGTGGACCGAGCGCGACCGTGAGCAGTTCGACAAGCGTGCAGCCGTTCTCATCGAGCAGTACAACGCACTCGAACCGGTGGCCACGCCCGGGCACACGGTCAATGGTGAGCTGACCATCGGCGAGAACATCGGCGATCTGGGCGGCCTCGCCATTGCGTGGAAGGCCTACCAAATTGCGCTGGGCGGCGCCGAGCCACCCGTCATCGACGGCCTCACGGGTGCGCAGCGCTTCTTCCTGTCGTGGGCCCAGTCGTGGCAGCAGATTGCTCGCGACGAGGAGACCCTGCGTCTTCTGGCCATCGATCCGCACTCGCCGCCCGAGTTCCGCTGCAACCAGATCGTGCGCAACATCGACGCGTTCTACGCGGCGTTCGATGTTCACCCGAGCGATGCGCTCTGGCTCGACGAGGATCAGCGCGTCACCATCTGGTAGCCAGCTGCTCGGCACACGCTGAGTCACACCTTTGGGGTCTTTCGCCCCTATTCGGTCTGCCCGAAACTTTCCCATGCCTGTCGAAGCCCGTGTGAGAAGTTTTTTGAGAAGGGACTCAACTCGAAGCCCCTTGAACCATGGCCTGAAGAGAAAAGGGAAGTTTTGATGCACACAAGTGGCAGTAAGCGACTCACCAAAGTGGCTCTGAGCGTGGCGGCAGTCACGGGGATTGTCGGAGGCGCCATTGCCGTCTCAAGTCCGGCTCTGGCATCCACACCGGGAACCATTAGCATCACCGGACCAACGACAATCGCCCCGGGCGGTACGTTGACCGTCTCGGTCAGTCCCTCGCTCTTCAGTGGAACTGGAGACTTTTCCTATTTCTGCTACGACTACAACAACCCCACCGACCCTTCTGGCCCTAATGACCCCGGGCACTCCGTCGTCCTCTTTCTCACAGGAACCGATCCCACACCAATTCCCGTTCCTGCCGGGATCACAGTTACCGCCACTTCCGGAGGACACTATCAATTCAGTGGGTCGGGCGTAGGAAACATCACACCATATGACCCCGCAACACTCCCCCTCACGCTCGACTTCACGCTGCCGACGGATATTCCTGAGGGTGATTACTTTGTGTTCGGTGGTTGCGTCAGTCCGGCGAAGTGGAGCGTTCTCCATACGAGCAATACCAACGAGTGGGTTGACACCCCAATGACGATCACGGTCGTCAAAGATCCAACGCCCCAGCCACTGCCCGACACGGGAACAGATACAGGCACGTTCGTGGGCGGAGCAACCCTTGCTGTTATTGCCGTGGGGGCGGGAGTCTTGCTCATCGTCCTCCGGCGCCGTGCGCGAGCCTAACCGCGCGGCTTTAGCTGCGCCGCTCGAGAAGCCCTCGGGCGGCGCCGGCCGTTAATGACTTCGCCGAGAAAATCTCACGGAGTCTCGAAAATTGATTCTCTCTCCGGATTTTTGCGAAGGCCAGTGCCTAACTCCCATTGCCGACGCCGTCCGCTTGCCCGGCAGGCTAACGGCTGACGAATAGGATTGGCTCATGGCGCCCACCTCGAAACTCGATGCTGTTATCGCGCTGGCCAAAAACCGCGGATTCGTTTATCAGGCCGGTGAAATTTACGGCGGATCGCGTTCTGCGTGGGACTACGGCCCCTTGGGTGTCGCCCTCAAGGAGAACATTAAACGCCAGTGGTGGCGTGCCATGGTTCAGTCTCGCGATGACGTGGTGGGCCTCGACTCGAGCGTGATTCTGCCGCGTCAGGTCTGGGAAGCATCCGGCCACGTCGAGGTGTTTAGCGACCCACTCGTGGAGTGCACAAGCTGCCACCGCCGCTTTCGTGAAGACCACCTGATCGAAGAGTTCGAGGAGCGCAAGGGGCGCGCGCCCGAAGGTGGCTTGGCCGGCGTGCCCTGTCCCAACTGTGGCAACAAAGATTCGTGGACCGAACCTCGCGCTTTCTCGGGTCTGCTGAAGACGTTTCTCGGGCCGGTTGACGACGAGGCGGGCCTTCACTACCTGCGCCCCGAGACGGCGCAGGGCATCTTCGTGAACTTTGCCAACGTGCTGCAGTCAGCCCGCATGAAGCCGCCGTTTGGTATTGGCCAAATTGGCAAGAGCTTCCGCAACGAAATCACGCCCGGTAACTTCATTTTCCGCACGCGCGAGTTTGAACAGATGGAGATGGAGTTCTTTGTCGAACCGGGCACCGACGAAGACTGGCACCAGTACTGGATTGACCTCCGGCTCGCGTGGTACGTCGAGTTGGGCATCGACGCCGACAACCTGCGCCTCTTCGAGCACGCAAAAGAAAAACTTTCGCACTACGCAAAGCGAACCGTCGACATCGAGTACCGGTTTGGTTTCTCTGGTTCGGAGTTTGGCGAGCTCGAGGGCATCGCGAACCGCACCGACTTCGACCTAAAAACCCACTCGGAGCACTCCGGTAAAGACCTGAGTTACTTTGACCAGACCAAGAACGAGCGCTGGACTCCTTTCGTCATTGAACCCGCGGCCGGATTGACGCGCTCGCTGATGGCCTTCCTTGTCGATGCGTACACCGAAGAAGAGGTTCCGAACGCCAAGGGCGAGCTCGACAAGCGCACGGTCCTCAAGCTCGACCCGCGCTTGGCGCCGGTCAAGGCCGCCGTCTTGCCGCTGTCGCGCAACGACGAGCTTTCGCCCATCGCGCGGGAACTCGCGGCCCAGCTTCGTCAATCGTGGAATATCGACTTTGATGACGCGGGAGCCATCGGGCGCCGCTATCGACGTCAAGATGAAATCGGCACGCCGTTTTGCATCACGGTCGACTTCGACAGCCTCGAAGACAAGGCCGTCACCGTGCGCCACCGCGACACTATGGCGCAGGAGCGCATTCCCATGGCCGACCTCCCTGGTTTTCTCGCGCAGGCGCTCATCGGCGCCTAGTCTCGAGCCACACTTTTTTCTATGTCCCCCACGCGTGCCAACGCCTTCGACATCGCCGTTATTGCCACTGACGCCTCGGGACTCGTCGCAGCGCTCGACTGCGCACGCATCGGCCTGAGGGTTGTGGTCTGGGAGATTCCGGGACGACAGGTGGGCGATGAGCACAGCGCTATTGGCGGAATCGTGGCCGAGGTGTGCGACGATGTCGGGATTTCGTTCGCCTTGACTCGACCGCAGCCCGGGGACGAGAACATTCTTGGCATCCCGACAAATCCGTTTTCATCAGCCGTGCGGCGCACGTTGGGCTGGCGAGGTGCCTGGCGGGTCTACCTGGATCGCGTCATGCCCATCATGGGCATTGGCAATGAGCGCAGTTTCGCAAAGTTGGTGACCCGCCGGCTGGGCCAACGTGCTTATCGACTGATGATCCAGCCACGCGTTGTTGGCGAAACGGGAGCGACTGAAGATCTCGATGTCGGCGATCTCGTGCCTGGACTGGCCGAGGCCACGTCACGTGTCGGCTCGCTGACCCTGGGCGTGATCGAAATGATGGCGGCCGACGAAAGGGCCGTGCAGAGGGTCACGCTCACGGAGGGCATGACGGCTCTGACACAGGCACTGCGCGCCCGTTTGGATTATTTTGCGGTGACGAGATTCATCTGTCGCGAAGTGACCGTAGTACCTTCAGCCCGGGGCTGTGGGGTGACCGGACGACCCGCGCAACGGCCCGAGCTCCGACCCGAGCGAGGAGTGGGCGACCCGAGCGACGACTCGATTGTTGACTCGAGCGCCGCGGAAAACACGAGCGACGTTGGCGACGTAGGCGATCAGGTGAGCTGCGAGGCAACCGCTTTGCTCGCGCCGCGTCTTTATTGCGATTTTTTTGCGGACTCCCCCAGCCCCCGCGGGTGTGTGGGACTAGATGAACGACAGCCCACACTGCCCGCTGCGATTGAGGCTTCGCGTCGCGCTGCGGCCGAGGTCAGGCAGTCCCTTCTGTCAGATTCCGAAATACCACCAATAGGACCTATCGATTTGGGGGGCTAGGCTTGACGACGTGCTCATATGCACGCTGTGGAATATGTGAGGGGAGTCTCCGATGAGAGGCAAGCTGCTATTCGTCGCCGGTCTGGCAATCGGATACGTGCTCGGCACGCGCGCGGGACGTCAGCGCTACGAACAAATCAAACTTGCCGCTCGCAATGTTTGGGAATCAGAGCCCGTTCAGTGGGCTGCCGGCCAAGCGCAGGACGCCGTGGCCGATGTTGCCGATAAGGCCGTTGCGCAGGCGCGAAAGGTTATCGCTCAGGTTTCGGGCGAGTCTGCGCGACCGACCCGCAGGATTGCCCCGGCCCCAATTCGGCCGACCGCGGAGCCAGCGGTCCGTGGCACCTCACCGATGACAGGCCCCATCAGCACAATAGAGCCGGATGTCGCAGCGGCGAAGCGGGCGACAGCGAAGCGGGCAACAGCGAAGCCGCGGGCAGCTAAAGAGACGCCGGGAGCCTAGGTGTCCGCTGCAACGCCCCCCGGCACGCCGCCTCGACCCGAGGGCCGCGAAGATTCTCGGTCCCTGTTTGCGCTCCTGCGCGATCTACCGGCGACCCTGCTGGAGCTGGTCCGCATTGAGTTTGAGCAGTTCAAGCGTGAAATGGGCCGGAAGCTCAAGAATCTCGGCATCGGGGCTCTCCTTTTTGTCATTGCGGGCACGCTCGGGATGTTTCTGATGGGAACGCTGTGCGCCGCCGCAATTCTGGGCCTTGCACTGATCATGCCGGCATGGCAGGCTGCCCTCGTGGTTTCGGGTGCGATTCTGATTCTGATGATTATTTTGTTTGGCGTAGGCGCCTCAAAGTTTAAGAAGGGCAACCCACCCCTTCCGACGGAGACGTTCGATTCCTTGATTGAAGACGCCCATGCACTCAGAGGGGAGGGTCGTTTTGACCACGACGCGCTCTAATATTTCGGGAATGAAGGCCGCCGAGCTTAAGGCACATTTGGCCCAGACCCGCGGACAGCTCGCTTCGACGCTCGACGCCTTGGAAGACAAGGTAAATCTGCCCAAGCAATTGGGTAAGGCCTCGCGCAAGTTTGGTCGTCGCGTACAGACTCTGCGGCAAGAAAATCCGGTGCTTTTGGCCGGAATTGCCGTGGGGGTCGTGGCCGCGATTGGCGTTACGGCCTATCTGGTGGTTAAAATCACGTCAAAGCGCTAATTGCGCCGACTCGTCAATGATGACACCCCCGGGCAAGCGCATGGTGTGCTTGCTCGGATGAAGCACGTGAGATGTGCGACGGGCCGGCATTGTCGGACCCGTCTTGAGACGAGAGACACTTATGGCCCATACATCACCGATTGAAACCCGCCCCTTGGCCGGTCAGCGCATCCTTATTCCCCGCGGGGGGCCGTGGGGCGACCAGGTTGCCTCGGCACTTCGTTCGCAGGGCGCATCTACCGTCATTGCCCCGATGACCAACTATGTCGTCACGGATGACGCCGAGGGATTGCAATCGGCCCTCAATCGGCTGGCTGCGGGCGAGTTTGACGTGGTGACGTTTTCGAGCTCGACCACCGTTGACGTTGTGGCCGCGTACCGCGCCATTATTCCTGGCGCCACAAAGGTTGCCGCCGTGGGAGAGACGACGGCAACAGCCCTTTCCGCCGCCGGCTATCGCGCCGATCTCGTGCCGGCTGAAGAGAACACTGTTGAGGCCCTCCTGGACCAGTGGGCAGAGGCCACGGGTGGCGTCATTCCTCTTAAGGTCTTGACGATTCGATCGGAGCAGTCGATTCCGATACTGACCGATGGACTCCGTCGCATCGGTCATGACGTGGAATCAGTTGTCGCCTACCGAACCGTGGGTATCGAAGTTGACCCCGAGATCGCCGAAGATGTGCGTCACGGCGAGTTTGATATCTTGCTCGTTACCTCCGGAACCGTGGCCGAACAGATTGCGTTCCAGTTCGGGGAGATCCCCGATGTCACCCTGACCGCTGCCATGGGTCCACGAACGGCTCGCGACGCACGCACGCACGGCGTGCGCGTCGACGTGATTGCCGAGGAGCAAGACATCGACGCTCTTGTTGATCTGCTCGTCGCCTACGCGCTGGCTTCGGCTTAGGTATCGCTCGAAGACCCAGAGCTTACGCCTTGGCCACGAGGGCTGGATGCGATGAACATCCGGCGTTCGTCGTGTGACGGCAGACATCGCAGCATACGAGTTGTTCGCGACATGACGGTTCGTGGCAGTTGACCATGCGGTTGGTGGGCGTTGCGCAGACTGTACAGGTTCCCAGCTGCCGTGCGTCGGGAGCAAAGTCCATCGAGATGCGCCCGTCAAAAACGTACAGTGAGCCGTCCCAGAGTCCGCTGTTTCCGGCGTACTCGCCATAGCGAACAATGCCTCCATCGAGTTGGTAGACCTCGGTAAAGCCACGAGCTTTCATGAGCGGGGTGAGCACCTCGCAGCGAATGCCGCCCGTGCAGTAGGTGACCACGGCCTTGTCTTTGAGGTGGTCATAAACCCCGCTTTCGAGCTGAGCAACGAAGTCACGGGTAGTGCGCACATCGGGTATCACGGCATCTCTGAAGCGACCAATCTGGGCTTCGAACGCGTTGCGCCCGTCGAAAAACACCACATCGCGGTCGGCCACGAGCGCCTCAAGCTCCGGCGGACTCAGTTTCGTGCCGCCGCCCACGACGCCTTTGTCGCTGACCACAATCTCGTCGGGCACACCAAAACTCACAATTTCATCGCGCACTTTCACGCTGAGTTTGGGAAAGTCGGCGCTGAGTCCGTCGGCGTCGAGAGGCGACCCCGCACTCCACTTGGCGTCAATGCCCGCAAAACCGGTATATTCGCGCGTTGTCCGCAGATAACGCTTTACGTCACGCAGTTCGCCGCCGACCGTGCCGTTGATGCCGTGGTGCGAGATAAGGATGCGTCCGCGGAGGTTGTGCGCTCGGCACAGGTCGCGCTGCCAGAGTCGGATTGCTTCCGGATCGGCCAAGGGCGTGAAGGCGTAGAACAAGAGAACTTTGGGAACGGCCACACGTCGATGTTACGCCCGGTCCCGCCCGGCATATTGACAATGATTCTCAATAAGACATAGTGTCGGCACGTGAGGAAATGGGGCCAGCGGGAATCGGCGTCAGTAGGCATCGTGATGGTCGCCGGCTTGGCCCTCGCGCTCGCCGGATGCGCCACGGCGAATACACCCGCCCAGACGGGGCCGGTTCGAGTTGTGGCAACGACGACGCAAATCGCCGACTTCTCACGTGCCGTTGCGGGGGAAGACGGCATCGTCACGGCGCTCATCCGACCCAATCAGTCGGCACACGCCTTTGATCCCTCGGCTCGTGATCTCGTTGCCCTGGGAGAGGCCAACGCACTCATCTCAAACGGCCTGGGCCTCGAACCGTGGTTGTCAAGTGTCGAGGACGCGAGTGGATTTGGCGGAACCCTCATCGTTGCATCCGCTGACGTGACCGTGATGGCTGACGATCCACACGTGTGGACGTCGCCCCGAAATGCTCTCATCATGGTGGCGAACATCATTGCCGGCCTGCAGCTGGCTCGACCAGACATGAGCGCTACCTTTGCCAAGAACGGCTCCGCGTACGAGGCGCGCCTCACGCTGCTCGATGACTGGACCACCGAGGCGTTTGCTTCGGTTCCGGCAGACCAGCGCATTCTGGTGACTAATCACGATTCCCTCGCCTATTTTGTTCGCGACTACGACATCAGGTTTCTTGGGTCAATTCTTCCGGGGCTGGACGATAATGCGGAACCCAGCGCGGCCGACGTGGATGCCATCGTGCAAAAGATCCGGGCGAGTGGAGCCGCCGCAGTGTTCAGTGAGAACACCGTCTCGGCCAAACTCGCCGCCACCATTGCGCGCGAGGCCGGCGTGGCGGTGTACTCGGGTGACCAGGCCCTCTATGCCGACTCTTTGGGAGGGCCCGGGACTGCCGGCGCCACCTACATCGGAGCCACAATTCACAACGTGACCGTCATGGTTACCGCGTGGGGCGGCAGTGTTCCACCTCTTCCGGAAGGACTAGCGCCATGAGCCAGAGTGCACGCGGGAACAATCCGCCGCCGGCAGACGAGACCCCGAGCGAGCTCGGTACCGTGCCGACTATTGAAATGGCCAACGCCGCCTTTGCCTATGAGGGCGTGGTGGCGCTCGATCACGTCTCGATAAAGGCGGACGCCGGCGAGGCGCTAGCGCTGATCGGGCCCAACGGCTCGGGAAAGTCAACGCTGTTGCGCGGACTTCTCGGCTTGCTTCCGCTGGCCGACGGCAGTGTCAAGATTTTTGGCCACAAGCGACGCCCGGGAGTCACCGAGGGAATCGGGTACCTGCCACAGCAGGAATCCACCGAACCCAACTTTCCCATCAGCCTGCGCCAGGTCGTGATGATGGGCCGATACCGGCGTATCGGCTTCTGGCGGTTTGCCCGCGCCAGTGACCGCTCGGCAGTGAACGAGGCCCTCGAGATGACGGGACTTACGGCTCGTGCGCGCGCCCGCTTTGGATCGCTGTCCGGCGGTCAGCAACAGCGGGGGCTGCTCGCGCGCGCGCTTGCCGGAAAACCCCGCCTGCTGTTGCTTGACGAGCCCTTCAATGGCCTGGATCAGCCCAACCGGGCCGCACTTCTGGCGACGCTGCGCGAACTGAAGTTGCGCGGCGTAACCATCGTGGTGACCACGCACGACCTTGATCTCGCGCGTGACGTGTGTGACAAAGTGCTGCTTCTCGCGGGAACGCAGGTGGCGTTCGGACCGACGAACCAGGTGCTGACCCTCGAAAACCTGCAGGCGGCATTTGGCGACGTGCAGGTCGAGGTCGACGAACACCGCGTCGTGATTCCCGGGCACGATCACTAGTGATTACCCTCGACCTGCTGCTGCACTTTTGGACCATGCCGTTTATGGTCCGTGCCGTCATAGTGATCGTGACCTTGGGTGTCACAGCCGGCGTGGTGGGCGTCTTCGTGAACCTTCGCGGTCTGGAGTTCTTGACCGATGGACTGACGCACGCCGTCTTTCCAGGGATCGCTGCCGGCGTTGCCTTTGCGAGTTCGGGCGGCCCGTTCTGGGGAGCCGCGATTGCGGCCGCTGCAGCAACCGCTTTTCTGAGCCTGCTGGCTCGTCGTGGTGTGTCTTCGGATGCCGCCGTGGCGGTCGTTCTGGTCGCGATGTTCAGCGTGGGTGTGGTGATTGTTAGCCGGTCGCACGACGCTTCAGGGCAGCTCGAGCAATTGCTGTTTGGTCACCTCTTCACGGTTTCCGTCACTGAAGTCATTGTCACTGCAGTCATCGGAGCGTTGGCCATTGCCACCGTTCTGATCACGGTGCGCTCTCAGGTGATGACGGCTTTTGATCGCGACGCGGCCCGCGCGGCGGGCTATCGGCTGACGCTCGTCGACCTGTCGTTGAACGTGGCCATTGCACTCGTGGTCGTTTCGGCATCTATTGCGGTCGGCAATCTGCTCGTCATTGCGATTCTGATTGTGCCGGGAGCGCTGGCTCGGGTGTGGGCCCGACGACTCACCTCGCTCTTCACTATCGCGCTGAGCTTCGCCGTTCTCGGCGGGTTGGCCGGTCTCGTGGGCGCATTCACCATCTCGGTTGGCCTCGATATTCCCATCCCCCCGGGTGCCGCCATCGCCGCCGTGTTTGTGGCCGCCTACCTCCTGGCGCTGTTGCTCTTTGTCATCGTTCGTCGGCCAAACGCGGGAGGGCCGCGATGAGCTACTTCGATCGTGCCCTCGTCGTGATCACCCTTGTGGGCATTCTGACCGGTCTCGTGGGCACTCTCGTGGTGTTGCGCAAGCGCGTGCTCTTTGCTCAGGCGCTCACGCATGCCACCTTCCCGGGAGCCGTGATCGGAATTCTGCTCGGTGTCTCGCTGCAGTTGGGCGCTGTGGTGGCCTGTGCACTGATTGTGGGCACCATCACACTCATTGGGCGCATCACACCGGGTGGTGCCGGTGCGGCCTCGGGGGTGCTGCTCGCTGGGGGATTTGCCGCGGGCGCCCTCGCGCAGGCCTTCGGTTCGAATGTTCCTATTGACATGACGGCCCTACTCTTTGGATCGGTGTTGTCGGTGAGCACCACGGACGGAGTGCTCGCCGCCGTTGCTTTGGGGCTATCGCTGCTGGCGATCGTCTTTGCGGGGAAGCACCTGGTCTATGCGATGTTCGACCCTGAGGGTTACCGCGGACTTGGCTACGAACCGGCCGCCATGGAGGCCTTGCTGATGGTGCTGACAACAATCACGGTCGTCGTGACCATGCCCGCGGTGGGCGCGATTCTCACCATTGCGCTGATCGCGGCGCCGGCAGCGGCGGCTCGCGCACTCACCGCCCGCCTGGGCGTCATGTTGATCATTGCACCCACGCTCTCGGTGCTTTCGGGCATCGCGGGCCTGTTGCTGTCGCGCGAGTTCTCCGTGAGCGCGGGCGCGTGCATCGCGCTCGTGGCCACGGTGCTACTGGGCGTGGCCCTGATTGTCGGCCGGTGGATGCCGCGCCGACTGCGCGGAGAGGTCGTGGCATGAGGCGCAATACGCGGCAGCGCGACGCGGTGGCCAGCGCTTTGGCGCAGATTCCGGGATTCGTATCTGCGCAGACACTGCACGGCCAGCTCAAGGCCCAGGGCGATACCCTCGGCTTGGCCACGGTCTATCGAACTCTCGCTTCACTCGTCGACGATGACCGTGCTGACATTCTCACCTCGCCGGACGGTGAAAACCTCTATCGTGCCTGCACCACCTCTCGGCACCACCACCACCTCATTTGTCGAACCTGCGGAATGACCGTAGAGATCGAGGCTGACGCCGTTGAGCAGTGGGCCCAGTCGCTGGCGAGCGAGCACGGATTTACGGGCGCGCATCACGTCGTCGATGTTTTTGGTGACTGCGCGGCCTGCTCGGCTCAGCCACGTGCCTAAACCTGCCAGGCTTCTGAAACCTCAGGGCTGCCCGGCCCAGTTTGCCGGCGTTCACATCGTCACGTAGACTCAATCCTTGGCTGTGCAAAAACCCTTGCGCAGTAGTGTTCGCACCGGAGAGCCGTGAGGTTCACCACCGCGGGCGCAGACAAGAGATCTTGGGCGACATACCACCGCGGTGGTGTCGCGGTAATGAAAGGGAATCACTCGTGGCAGCAAACTGTCAGGTGACCGGAGCCACACCCGGCTTTGGCCACAACATTTCGCACTCGCACCGACGCACCAAGCGTCGCTTCGATCCGAACATCCAGAAGAAGACGTACTACGTTCCGTCGCTTCGCCGCAATGTCACGCTGACGTTGTCTGCCAAAGGCATCAAGGTCATTGACGCCCGCGGAATCGAGTCCGTCGTGAAAGACATTCTCGCTCGTGGGGAGAAAATCTAATGGCTAAAGCTCAGGACGTTCGTCCCATCATCAAGCTTCGTTCAACGGCTGGCACGGGATACACCTATGTCACCCGCAAGAACCGTCGCAACAACCCTGACCGTCTCGTGCTCAAAAAGTACGACCCCGTCGTGCGTCAGCACGTGGAATTTCGCGAGGAGCGCTAAATGGCTAAGAAGAGCAAGATTGCTCGTAACGAGCAACGCAAAGTTATCGTCGAGCGGTATTCCGCGAAGCGGGCCGAACTGAAAAAGGCTCTCGTTGATCCGGCGGGCACCGACGAGTCGCGTGACGCAGCTCGCTTGGGTCTGCAGAAGCTGCCGCGAAATGCGTCGCCTATCCGCGTGCGCAGCCGCGACGCGATTGACGGACGTCCGCGTGGTGTTCTCACAAAATTCGGAGTTTCGCGCGTTCGTTTTCGCGATATGGCACACCGTGGCGAATTGCCGGGAATTACTAAGTCTTCTTGGTAAATTTGGGGTGTCTTCCCACCCGGGAAGGTAAATGAGACGGCCGATTGAGGCGCTCGTTCCAAAGTAATTAGTCCAGGAGGACACATTATGGCTCTCAACAAGTCTGAGGTCGTCGCCGCCGTAGCGGCTAAGACGGGTCAGTCACAGACGGCTGTTGCCGCTGCGATTGACGCTCTCTTTGACGTCGTTGCCGCTGAGGTTGGTCGCGATGGCGGCAAGGTGACCATTCCCGGTTTCATCTCGTTTGAGCGCACACGCCGTGCCGCTCGCGCGGGTCGCAACCCACAGACCGGTGCCACCATCCAGATCGCGGCAAGCAACGCTGTCAAGGTGTCGGCCGGAAGCAAGCTCAAGGCTGCTGCTAAGTAGGTTTCCTACCTAGCCCGAAGCGGGGCGAACACCATGCCGGTGTTCGCCCCGCGTCTTTGTGCCTACGCTTAAGGAGTGACCCGTTTTCTTCGTCCCGCACTGCCGGCGCTCACGGTCGGTATTGCGGGTCTCGCGGCGCTACTGCTCGGATTCTGGTCAACGGCGCAATCATCGACGGTGGGCATGGTCTCAACCTGGGGGGTTCCCCTGGCCCGGCTCGTCGTCGACCTGTCACTGGCGACTGTGATTGGTTCTGTTGTGCTCGCCCTCTGGGCGCTGACGCCCGGCACACCGGCTCACCGGCGAGCGCTCAACCTCGCGGCGCTCGCTAGCTTTTTAGTCACCGTTTTCTCTCTCGTGACACTGCTGTTCACCTACATGAAAGTCAGCCAGCAAGGGTTCTCCACCAGCCCGGAGTTTGGTGACGGACTCGCATTTTTCGTGACGTCAATCGGCCTGGGTCAAGCGTGGCTTGCCGTCCTTCTCATTTCGGCGGCGGCGACGATCCTGCTCTACGCGACATCCAACCAAACGGCCCTGTTCTTTGTCGGCCTGCTGGCACTCTCGGCTCTGCTTCCCCTGGCGCTGCAGGGACATGCGGCCGGATCAGTCGGGCACGGGATGGCCGTCACCGGTCTGGGCATTCACCTCGTCTTTGTCTCGGTGTGGCTGGGAGGGCTCGTGGCTCTCGCCGTCATCCGGTCGGCCTGCACCGCGCAAGAATTCTCCGACTACGCACGGCGATACTCGAGTCTCGCGCTTATCTCGTTCATCGCGGTGGCTTCATCGGGCGTGATCAGCGCGTGGCTGCGCCTCGGTTCGTTGGCGAACCTCGCGACACCCTATGGAATTCTGGTTGTTGCCAAGACGCTGATTTTGATCGCTCTCGGGATCCTCGGCGCCTGGCAGCGCACTCGCGCTCTGGATCGCTTGACAGCGCAGCCGCGGGGCGGGTTCGCCTGGCTCGTTGCGGTGGAGTTAGCTCTGCTGGGGGCGGCCACGGGCCTCGGCCAGGCCCTCTCTCGCACGGCTCCCCCTCTGGCGCAGGTGGCCACGGGCGCTTTTACCCCCGCTCAGATTCTCACGGGAGAATCGCTTCCCCCCGAACTCACGCTGGTGCGCTATTTAACGCAGTGGCAGATTGACCCGCTGTGGCTTCTCGTGTGCGGATTCGGCATCTTTTTCTACATCGCGGGTGTGGTGCGGTTGCGACGCCGCGGAGATGCCTGGCCGTGGTACCGCTCCGTGCTGTGGACGCTCGGACTCCTGTTGCTCTTTTACATCACCAGTGGCGGGGTGAATGTTTATGAACATTTTCTGTTCAGCGCACACATGGCCGCGCACATGGCGCTGGGCATGATGGTTCCCATATTTCTGGTTGTCGGGGCACCCGTCACCCTCGTCATGCGGGCTGTCAACAAGCGCTCCGACGGGAGTCGCGGTTCGCGCGAGTGGATTTTGCTCGCCGTTCATTCGCGTTTTGGGCGCCTCATCTCGCACCCTCTCGTGGCGACGGTTATTTTTGTCGGGTCGCTGTGGATCTTTTACTACACGTCGATTTTGCGGTGGGCCATCACCGACCATATTGGTCACGAGTGGATGGTCATTCACTTCTTGCTCGCCGGCTACCTTTTTGTGCAGTCATTGATCGGCATTGATCCGGGGCCGAGCCGGTTTAGCTATCCACTGCGTCTCGTGCAACTCTTTGCGGCCATGACCGTGCACGCGTTCTTTGGCCTCGCCATCATGTCGGGTTCCGGCCTGCTGCTCGCCGACTGGTTTGGGGCGATGGGGCGCACGTGGGGCGAGACCCCACTCGTCGACCAGCAAGCGGGCGGCGCCATCGCCTGGAGTGTGGGCGAGATTCCCAGCGTTGTTCTGGCCGTCGTGATTGCCATGCAGTGGAGCAGGAACGAGGGACGCATTGCCAAACGCCTAGACCGCAAGGCTGAGAACGACGACGATGCCGACCTAAAGGCTTACAACGATATGCTCGGCGGCCTCGCGTCACGCGATTGACTGTGCGGTGAGCTACTCGGCGACGAGTTGAGCCGCCGGAGCGCACACCTAGCCAACGAAACTTATGGCGTTGGTCGCAGAGACCACCGCACCCGCGTCAATGGTGAAATCGACGTCGGTATCGACCGGCTGCGTCGAGCCGTCAAAGAGCGACGTGACAGAACCGGTCAGATGCGCCGTGCCGGTCCCATGCACGCGCCAATCAACGCTGCCGGGTTCGATTGTTATGTCGGGGTAGGTGGCGATCGTCCACGTGGCCGGACCAACCCAGCGGTTTTGCGTCGCGTAACCAAACGGACAGCCCGTCGGCATCAATACCGTTTGGTCAGTGCAGCCAGCGAGGGTCTCGTTTACCGCAGCCTGGACGGTTCTCTGGAACTCCGCTGTGGCCTGCACATCAATGGTGACCGATGCCACGTCGGGCCCGGTGATCGGTGTGACGACACGGGCAGCCGAGAGCAGGGGGCTCTTCCGAAATGTCGCATAGCTGGTTCCGACAAAGACGGGGAAGTCCGCCGAGGCGCTAAATGCCTGCGCTAATCCTGCGGGGTATGAGTGAATATCAATGGCGGTCAAGCTTCCCGCTTGGAACAAAGTGTCGTGATCGACAACAACACGAAGATTGCCGAGTGGAGGTTGAGAGAAGATCCACTGGTCAAAAACGATGGCCCGCGCATCTTGTTTCGTGAGATGAAACGTGAGGGTGTGGGTCTTTAC